>JAFSIZ010000149.1 GCA_017439555.1 Oscillospiraceae bacterium
CCACGCGCCCTTTCGGACAAACGGTTTTCAAGACCGCCTCGTTATGACCACTTCGATATCCCTCCGTGTGTTTATTAAGTTGTAGCTTTCGGGCGATATGATGATGTGGGATTCAGGCTTTCGCCTCGTTATGTCCTGTTGCGGTGCCCGAAATTTATCTGCGCATACGCTTGAAAATTTCGACCGCGGCCACTCGCTCAGCTCGCTTCATCTGCCACCGGCAGCGCTCGCATCGCTCCCCACTTCGATATCCCTCCGGATAAGCGGTATTTTTGGTCTGCATTAGATTGTAACAAAACTTTGCCATAATGTCAAGAGTTTTTTGCTCTTTTGTTTTGTGGAAATATTTATTTGAGTGTGTTATACTTCTTATATAACAAAATTTTCAAAGGTGAAGCTTATTATGTATACCTGTCTGTCCGAGCCGCAGGTTGCGGCATATCTTGAACGCATCGGCTATTGCGGCGAGGTCTCTCCGTCGCTTTCCGTGCTCAAGAAGCTTGTTTATTGCCACAGCACATCCGTGCCGTTTGAAAACCTCGATGTATACTACTGCAGAAAAGAGCCGGAGCTTACCTGCGCCGCTCTTTATGAAAAGATCGTTGTGCGCCGCCGCGGCGGATATTGCTTTGAGCTGAACGGGCTTTTTCTGAAGCTGCTTTCCGCGCTGGGCTTTTGCGCCGCTCCGCACATTGCGCGGATCAAAAAGGGCGATTTTCTGCCGCCTCCGTCACACGAGATCCTGATAGCCGAGCTCTGCGGCGAGCGGTATTTTGTCGATGTCGGCTTTGGCGGCCCTGCGCCTTCGGCTCCGCTGAAGCTTATATATGATTGCGAAATCGAATGCACATCAGGCAGGACATATCGCTTCGAAAAGCGCGGCGCACTGGTTGCCCTGCAGCTTAAAAAGGGCGGCATCTTTTCCGATATGATGCTCTTCTCCGAGGCGCCGTGTGATGAGATTGATTTTCTGCCGCTGAATGCGTTTTGTGCATACTCGCCGAAGGAGCCGTTTGTTCACAAGCCCATGGCGTGGCTCAGGACGGAGAAGGGGAAGGTTTCAATTGACGACAACTTGCTTCGCATCGAGTGCGAAGGGAAAACCGCGGAAACTCCTCTTGACTCATCCGACAAAATGACAGATGCTCTCGAAAAGCATTTCGGGATAACATTCGCTATAAAATAGAAAAACAACTGTCGGCATTGATTGCTGACAGTTGTTTTTGTTATATATTATACGATATGTTATTGATTTTTGCCCATTATTGCGCGGTCAATCTCCTCTGCCGCCGTTTTTCCTGCACCCATTGCAAGGATAACGGTTGCAGCGCCGGTGACTGCGTCGCCGCCTGCCCAGACCATATCGCGGCTGGTTTTACCGACATCATCCGCGACGATGCCACCCCAGCTCTGAGTGTCGAGCCCATCGGTTGCGCTTGCGATAAGCGGATTGGGCGATGTGCCGATAGCCATGATGACACAATCACAAGCGATATCAAATTCGCTGTTTTCGATAACAACAGGGCGGCGTCTGCCTGATTCGTCAGGGTCGGAAAGACGCATGCGGTCGCAGGTGATATATTCGACCTTGCCGTCGCCGTGGATTTCTATCGGCGAGGTCAGGAATTCAAATTTAACGCCCTCTTCCATTGCGTGCTCGACTTCTTCCTTACGTGCAGGAAGCTCGTTTTCAGTGCGTCGGTATACGAGAGTTACCTCCGCGCCCGTTCTTCTTGCAGAGCGTGCCGCATCCATTGCGACGTTTCCGCCGCCGACGACTACTGCGTGTTTAGCATGGAAAATCGGCGTTTTTGAATCGTCTCTGTAGGCGCCCATAAGATTTATGCGCGTGAGGAATTCGTTTGCGGAATATACGTTGTTGAGGTTTTCACCGGGTATCTTCATAAACTTCGGAAGACCTGCGCCCGAGCCGATAAACACGGCCTCATAGCCCTCTTCGAAAAGCTCGTCGATCATAATCGTCTTGCCGATGATTATATTTGTTCTGATTTCGACGCCGAGTGCGCGCAGCTCGTCTATTTCAGATTTGACGACCTCGCCCGGGAGACGGAACTCCGGAATGCCATAGGAGAGAACGCCGCCTGCGACGTGGAGCGCTTCAAAGACCGTTACGTCATAGCCCTTTGCGGCGAGGAAGCCTGCGCAGGAGAGACCTGACGGGCCTGCACCGACTATTGCGACCTTATGACCGTTGCTCTCCGGACGCGCGGTATGCTCCGTCTTGTTCTTCATATGATAGTCTGCAACAAAGCGCTCAAGCCTTCCTATACCGACAGGCTCGCCCTTTATGCCGCGGACGCACTTGCTCTCGCACTGGCTCTCCTGCGGACATACTCTTCCGCATACTGCCGGAAGCGAGTTCGTATCCGTAATGATTTTATACGCACCCTCAAAATCACCTTCGGCAACACATGCGATAAACTCCGGAATCTTGACCGCAACGGGGCAGCCGGCGACACACGGACGCGTCTTGCAGTTAAGACAGCGCTTTGCCTCGTCTATTGCCTGCTCTGCGGAATATCCGAGCGCAACCTCGTCAAAGTTCTTACAGCGGATATGCGGATCCTGCTGTGGCATTTCGTTCTTTTTCGGTGACATATTAGCCATGGCGTTATTCAACCTCCTTCTTGAAGAGGTTGCACGCCTCTTCTCTTGCGTGGGCTTCAAAATCACGATACATTGCCGAGCGGCGTATTGCCTCATCGAAATCGACGAGGTGACCGTCAAACTCAGGACCATCAACGCAGGCAAACTTCGTCTCACCGCCGACGGTAAGGCGGCAACCACCGCACATTCCCGTACCGTCAATCATAATCGGGTTCATGCTTACAACCGTTTTGATGTTGTACTTTTTCGTAAGAAGCGATACGAACTTCATCATCGGAAGCGGACCTATCGCAATTACCTCGTCATACTTTCTGCCCGCGAGGATGAGGTTTTCAAGCACCTCCGTGACAAGACCGCGCTCACCATAGGTGCCATCGTCCGTCATAACGTGAAGCTCCGAGCTTGCCGCGCGGAATTCATCTTCAAGAATAACAAGGTCACGTGTGCGGAAGCCGACTATCGCATCAACGTATGCGCCGCTTTCGTGGAGCTTCTTTGCAACGGGATATGCAATCGCGCTTCCCACACCGCCGCCGACAACGGCAACGGACTTAAGCCCCTCAGTCTCCGTCTTTCTTCCGAGAGGACCTGCAAAGTCTGCAAGGCAATCTCCCTCTTCCATATGGCGAAGAATCTCCGTCGTGCCTCCGACGACCTGGAAGATGATGGTGACGCTGCCCTTTTCTCTGTCATAGTCTGCAACGGTGAGCGGTATTCTCTCACCGTCTTCTGTTGCGCGGAGGATAATGAACTGCCCTGCATCTGCGCGTCGCGCAACCTCGGGGGCAGAGACCTCCATTCTCACAACAGTCGGGTTCAGAAATTCTTTTTTAAGTATTTTATACATTACAATACACCCTCAATGCTTGTGAATTATTTAACTAATATGGTAACACTTATTTTGCATATAGTCAATATCAAAATTCAAATTGTAATTTTTTTGTTATATGTATTTACGAAATTTAAAAATAATGTTATAATTTATTCTGTATGATTTTAGAATCTTTATTATGAATTGAGAAAGGATGAACTGATGATATGGCTGTGCTCAAGGTAAAGACTGCTGCCTCGCGCGATATTCTTATACCCTCACATTCGGCAAATCTTCTTCTCGATTGCCAAAGCGCAGAAGCTGCGCTATTATACATATATATATTATCACACGGCGGAGAGCTCGATATCTCTGCTGCATCAAAGAGGCTGAAGCTTAAGGAAGAGGCGATAAACGATGCTCTCAAGGTGCTCGAGGCAAAGGGAATCGTCGGAAAGACAGAAGCGCCGAAGCCTGCTCAGCGCAGCGATGCAGTGCCCGATTACACACAGAAGGACATTGCGGAGCGCATGGGCTCTGACGGGCAGTTCAAACAGCTCGTTGCCTTTTGCGAGAATGCACTTGGGAAATATCTCTCAAGCTATGACATTCAGGTGCTGCTCAGCATATACGATTGGCTCGGGCTTCCGTTTGAGGTTGCGTGCCTGCTCATCACAAGCTGTGTTGATGAGGCGCACAAAAAGCTCGGCCCCGGGCGTGTGCCGACGTTGCGCACGATAGAAAAGCGCGCAAAGGAATGGGTTGCAGGCGGAATCCTCACGCTCGGCCGCGCAGAGGAATATCTGCGTGAGATGGAAAAGCTCGGCGAGGAAAAGGGAAGGATTGCGGCAATATTGCGCATAACGGGAAGAGCCCTTTCGCCGACGGAGGAAAAATATATAGCGGCGTGGGTCGCGTCGGGCATCTCCCACGAGCTCATTGAGATAGCCTATGACAAAACGGTTGTCAACACAGGCTCGCTCAAATGGAACTATATGAACAAAATTCTTGCCGCCTGGCACGAGCTCGGCTACAGAACGGCAGAGGATCTTGTGCGCGAGGAGAGAAAAGAGCCGCAGGCTACAGCCACAATAGATGAGGGCGCGGCGGCAAAGCTTCGCGAGCTTAACAGGAAAAAGAGAGAGAAACGCGAGGAGCAGTGAATATGAACTACGACAGGGATATTTTAGAGCGGGTCCTCCGCGAGCTTGAGAGCGAAAAGATCAGATGTGAGGCGGAATGCGAGGAGAAACGCCGCAGGATATACCGTGAGCTGCCGCGCGTCGGAGAGATAGATGCGGCGTTGCGCACAACTGCGCTTGACATTATCCGCGCTTCCTTCGGCAAGGGCGAGGACACGGCGTCGCTGCTCCGCAAAACGCGCGAGAAAAACCTTGCACTCCAGCGTGAGCGCGAAGAGCTGCTTTGCGGTGCAGGCTATTGCACAGCGGCGCTCGAGCCGGAATATTCGTGTGATATATGCAACGATGAGGGCTATGCAGGAGGAGAGCTTTGCGTTTGTGTTGCAAAGCGTTACCGCCGCGCTGTTGCAAAGGAGATAAATGCAAGCCTCAGGCTTTGCGGTGCAGATTTTTCGAGATTTGATATAAATGTCTATCCCGAAACCGGCGGCAGCCTTTCGCCGCGCGCGCAGATGCGCGAGATATTTGAGTTCTGCCGCAGCTATGCCGATAGCTTTGACGATGCAGCAGAGGATCTGTTTATGAGCGGCGGCTCAGGGCTCGGGAAGAGCTTTCTTGCCTCCTGCATCGCGCAGAAGGTTGCAGACAGCGGCTTTTCCGTGGTATTTGACACGGCGTTTTCCGTGCTTGGCATATATGAAGATGTAAAATTCGGAAGATCTGCCGCAGACACGTCTGTTTTTGAAACGTGTGACCTTCTCGTGCTCGATGACCTCGGCTGCGAGATGACGACACCGTTTTCCGTCGCGGCGCTCTATAACCTTATAAATCTTCGCCGCGCAGGAGGAAGAAAGACGGTTGTCATTTCATCGCTTTCCGACAGTGATATTAAAAAGCGATATGGCGCTCAGCTTTTCTCACGCCTTGCCGGGGATTTCATAAAGCTTGAGTTTATGGGCAATGATATCCGTCTGATGCGCTGAAGCAGAGGACAGAAAAAGCTTTCCGATAGGAGAAAATCAGGATGACACGATTTATCAGATCGCTGTGTGTGCTGCTTGTGTCCGTTGCACTTGTAGTGTGTGCGGCAGCAGCCGCGCCGTCGCTTGTATCCGAATCTGCGGTGCTTATAGATGCGGATACGGGGCAGGTGCTGTATGACAAGGATATGCACAGGCAGATGTACCCTGCGAGCATTACAAAGATTCTCACAGTCATAACAGGGCTCGAAAAGCTCCCGTTGACAGAGAAGATGACAATGTCACACTATGCCGTGTTCTCACTCCCTGTTGGCTCGAGCCACATTGCGCTTGACGAGGGCGAGGAGATAACCATGGAGCACGCAGTATATGCCGCACTTCTTATGTCGGCAAACGATGCGTGCAACGGAATAGCAGAGAAGGCGGCAGGCTCGATTGATGCCTTCGCCGTTATGATGAATGAGACGGCAAAGCGCGCAGGTGCGCTCAATTCAAACTTCGTCAATGCCCATGGGCTTAGCGACGAGAACCATTATACAACGGCATATGATATGGCGATGATATGCAAATATGCTCTGCAGAACGAAACCTTCAGGAAGGTTTTCGGCACGTATAAATATATTATGCCTCCGAATAATAAACAGGAGGAGTCGCGCACGTTTATAAACCAGCATTATATGATAAGCGACCCTCAGCTTAAATATGACGGAATCATTGGCGGCAAGGCCGGCTGGACGAAGGTTTCAAAATGCACGCTTGTGACGGCGGCGAAAAGAGACGGGCGCACGCTTATTGCGGTTGTTATGAAATGCGTTAAGGACGCAGATAAATATGCAGACACAAAGGCTCTGCTCGATTGGGGCTTTTCCGAGTTTGACACAGTGCAGCTCACAACGGCAGACCTCCCGAATGGCGGCGGCTATACATTCTCGGAGCCTGTGAATCTTCTTCTGCCGAAGGGCGGTACAAAGGCTGACATAAAGATTACAACGACGATGGACGGCGGTAAGGACTATGCCGTGGTCAAGGGGCGCGACGGAAAGGAAATCGGCAGATTTCCGTGTGAGGTAGCTATAGACGTTTCAGAAAAAACGCCCGGAGAGATAAAAAAGGAAAGAAGAGTGAGGGTGTTCGTGGCGATAGGAGTGTTTATCCTGTCGGTAATCGGAGTTTTTGCCCTGTTTATTCTCTCGGTAATCATCCGCAAAAAAATATATCGCGCGCGCAGAAAGCGCCGCAGAAGGAGATAACACCATGAAAAAGACAACAGCTGCGCTTCTTGCGCTCGTTCTCGCGGTTTCGATGCTGCTCACCTCGTGCGGCGGCGACGGCTTTATCCTCGCATCAACGCCCGATGCGGCTCTTCAGGCAGAGCTAGATGAAATCCTCGCGAAATATATCGCCTGCTATGAAGAGGGGAATGCCAAGGGCGCAATCGAGCTTTTTACAAGCGATTTTGAGACTACCGAGGAAAGCATTGCACAGTTTTTTGCTCAGGTAAAGGAAACGACAGAGTCGCCGTTTTCTCTCTATGAAACATATTACGTAAAGGGAGTTGCGCAGTCAGAGGAGACTGTGAAGATAAAAAAGAACAAGACGGATGAAAATTATATAGAAATTCTTCCCGGTGGCGAGGATATCGTGTGTGCTCTTTTCCTCTCCGAGGGAGAAAAGGTTTCGAAGATGATGTCGGTCATTCTCACAAAAGACGGTGAGGCGTTTAAAATCGCATATATAAATCCGGGCGTCTATAAAATCAAGGGCGAGGATGCAAATGTTTATTTTGAAAAGACGAAGGCTCTGCAGTCCGAGGAGAAATTTGTCGCGGCATATATGAGCTCCTGTATGCTCAATGCGATTATGCAGCCGGGCGGATATCTCAGATATCCCGACAACGACGCGATGGACGAGCTCTGCTATAATATGTTCCTCGATATCTATGAAAAAATGCCGCTCCCGTATGCGCTTGAGGGCACGTCAAATTCCTCTGTCGGCGAGATAAACGTTGCGCTTGAGAAGGACTATGGGCTGATTCCTCATCTGATTTTCAAGACTGATGTCAAGATCGGGGACAAGAAGCAGCTCGCCGCAGAAGCTCAGCTGGTTATCGAAGCGCTCGAAAAGCTTTCACCGGGAATCCGCGACAGCTTTGAGTATATCCGTATGGAGGCAACCAACGACGAGCTCGGCCAGAGCGCTGATATAAAGACAGAAAAAATTATACTTCCGCTGAAATAGAAGATGCGGAAAGTATTGATATAGAGCCGTTTTCGATATTTATTCAAAAAAATTGAAAAAATTTCAAAAAAGGGCTTGCAATAATAAAAAAAGTGTTATATAATAATTTTGCAAATCTAATTGGGAGAGGGGGCTGTAATAGTATGAAGAACTATACAGAACCGAAACTCGAAATCGTCACATTAAAGGCAGAGGACGTTATCACTACTTCCAATGGCTTCATGAGCCTCTTTAGAACAAGTGGCATTGAAGACGGTGGTCGTGCAAGCCTCAACGAATTCAAGACGAACTAATTGTTCGTCGACGTGGCGATGAGCCTGTGATGCAGACAGGCGCATTGTGCATAATTAGAAACAGCAAAAACCGTAAAGGGGTAACAGTGCACATTACCCCTTTATAACCGTCTATTCAGCGCGTGGAGCTTTCCACGCGCTTTTTCTTTTGTAAAATCTGCGTAAGTTTCTCTTGACATATGTGGTATACTTATTTACGGAATATAAACGCGAAAGGAAGTTTTTGATATGAGTGAGACCTGCACACACGATTGCGGCAGCTGCTCGAAGAAATGCGGAGACAGGAGTGCGCCGCAGAGCTTTCTTGCAGAGCCGAATAAATACTCTAAGATAAATAAGGTTATAGGAATCGTCAGCGGTAAGGGCGGCGTCGGCAAATCTCTTGTGACCTCGCTGCTTGCTGCTTCAATGCAGAAAAGAGGAAGAAACGCCGCAGTTCTCGATGCGGATATAACAGGGCCGTCAATCCCGAAGGTGTTCGGGGTACACGGACCTCTGACGGGCGACGAAAAGGGCCTTATTCCGGCAAAAAGCAACGGAGGGGTACAGATAATGTCTGTCAACCTTATGCTCGAAAATGACACGGATCCCGTCGTCTGGCGCGGACCTGTCATCGCAACAGCGGTAAAGCAGTTTTGGACAGACTCTGTCTGGAACGATGTTGATTTTATGTTCGTCGATATGCCTCCCGGCACAGGTGATGTGCCGCTCACAGTGTTCCAGTCTCTCCCGATAGACGGCATAGTCGTTGTCACAAGTCCGCAGGAGCTTGTAACGATGATCGTTGACAAGGCAGTGAAGATGGCTGATATGATGAAGGTGCCTGTGCTCGGAATCGTCGAGAATATGGCATATTTTGAGTGTACAGCCTGCGGTGAGCGCCATTATATCTATGGCGAGAGCAACACTGATAAACACGCGGCAGAGCTTTCTGTGGACACAGTCTGCCATATTCCGATAAAGCCTGAGCTTGCTGCATTCTGCGATGCAGGCCGCATAGAGGAGTTCCCCTGCGCCTGGCTCGATGAGCTGCTCGATAAGATAGAGAAGCTTTAAGAATTAATGTAAACTTTTCACGAAAAAAGGCAAATACAGAAACGGAAAGCTATGAGATAATAAATCCGGAGGTGGATGATTATGTCAAATGAAGTAAAAATCGTTCCGGCTAAGGAAGAGCATCTTCAGGCTGCAGGAGATATTGCGATTGCTGCATGGACACCGATACGCGCCGTGTTCCGTGAGCGTATGGGAGACGAGCTTTATGAGTCTCAGTTCGCAGGCTGGCAGGAAGCTAAGCGCAAGGGTGTTGAGATGGGGCTCAGAAGCGGAAGAGGCTATGTTGCCATGATAGGCGACAGAGTCGTCGGTTTTATAAGCTATGCTGTCAATGAAGAGACGAAAACAGGCGAAATCTGCGGAAATGCCGTTGATCCGGAAATCCGCGGTATGGGCATCGGTCCGAAGATGTATGCCTTTGTGCAGGAGAAGATGCGCGAAGAGGGCATGATTTATGCAACGGTAAACACAGGGCTTGACGATGGCCACACACCTGCGCGCCGCGCCTATGAGAAGGCAGGCTTTGAGAAAAATCTTCCGAGTGTCAGATACTTCAAAAAGCTCTGAAAAAATTTTTTGAAAAATTTCGAAAAAACACTTGACATTCGGGCGAAAAGTGACTATAATATTAACGTTGTCGCAAGAGCGGCAGCGTAATATGCGAGTGTGCTGGAATAGGCAGACAGGCACGTTTGAGGGGCGTGTGTCAATCGACGTATGGGTTCAAGTCCCATCACTCGCACCAAAAGACCTGCAACACCAAGAGGTGTTGCAGGTTTTTTGCATTTTAAGAGAGTGTTGCAGGTTTTTGTTACAATTGCATTTTGCCGTGATATGTGATAATATAAAAAAATCGGGAGTGTGAGATTCCCATATGACAATCCGAAAGTGAGTGTCCGGAAATGCGAGATACAATAGTTGATGAGCGTCCTGCAGAAACTGAACCTTTGCAGGAGGAAAAGAAAAAATTGCCCACGCCGCTGCTCTATATTCCTGAGGGAACAGAGCAGATAGAGCGATATGCCTATTATGAGCGTGATGATATTGAGGTCGTGGTTTTTCCGGACAGTGTCGAGGAGATATGCGGCAATGCCTTTATGGGATGTGTCAGGATATCCGAGATAGTTCTGCCGCCGAGAGTTAAAACGATAGGCTGGAATGCGTTTTCGGATTGCAAATCGCTCCACCGCGTTGTTATTCCGTCGGGAGTAACCTCGATTGGCTGGGGAGCGTTCAAGGGCTGTACAGGCCTTGGAGAGCTCGTTATTCCGCAGAATGTCAAAACTATCAAGGAATGTGCGTTTGAGGGCTGTATGAGCCTTGCGTTGCTTGTTCTGCCTGTGGTATTCCGCGGAAGAACGGATGATATGGGCATTCCGCCGACTACAACGGTTGTGTTTGAAAACCGCCCTGCAGAGGATGAGGCGTCGAAGAAAGCGCCGGAAGCTGCCACGAAAGAGACAGCTTCGCCTTTTGGCGGACAAGGCATATTGAAAAAGATAAGCTCCTTTGTCGGCACTTCAAAAACCGAAGCTGAGGAAAAGCCGCAAGGTGAGAGCGAGATAAAAAAAGCAATCGGCGGCGCATTTGCCTCTGTTATGAACACAGTTACTGCTGCTGCCGGGCAAATCACAGACAAGATTGGCGAGGTGGCAGGCGCAGCGTTATCGCAGGAAAAGGGCAAAGAAGCGCCGGTCGCAGAGCCGTCTGCACTGGAAACACCTGTGCAGCAAATGCCGCCGCAGGCAGAACGCAGCGAGCCGGAGAAAGCTGCTCCAAAAGCTCCGCCGATAGCCGCGTGGGCACATAAAAATGACCCGACGCTGACGCGGTTTGAGGTGCCGGAAGGTACGAGGATAATCGGTGCAGGTGCGTTTGAAGGTTGCTTTGCGCTTTGCGAGGTTGTCATTCCTTCGTCCGTTGAGGTGATAGGGGCTTCCGCCTTTGCAGGCTGTATGAGTCTCAGGGAAATAGCTCTTCCTGTCGGGCTTAAAAGGATTGAATCGAAAACCTTTGCAAACTGCAAGATGCTTGAAAAGGTATATATCCCCGAAGGCGTTGAGGAAATCGGTTTCAATGCCTTTGACGGGTGTCTGAGGCTTACCGATATCAGGATTCCGGAAAGCGTCAGGTCAATAGCGCCGACGGCGTTTGCAGGATGTATAAGCTTGCCGTTTAAGGCATAAAAAAACAGGCTGTAAATTACAGCCTGTTTTTTGTTGTTTTATTTCGCGATATAGTCGAGAATTCTCTTAATGAGAACTGCGACTTCTGCGCGTGTTGTGTAATCGGTCGGAGCAATCTTGCCGCTCTTTCCGTTTACAAGGCCGCTTGCAATGAGCGCCTTGACTGCATCCTTTGCATATTCTGCGACGGAAGCGAAATCGGGGTAAGACACCTCATCCGTCGCCTCCGGCGCCACCTTCCCCTCAAGGGGAAGGCTATTAAGCGCGCGGTATACAATCGTCATCATATCCTGACGTGTGATTGTATTACGCGGAGCATACTTATTGTCGCCGATGCCGTTTACAATACCTGTGTTTCTTGCAATCGCAAGCTCCGGAGCAAAGTAGTCGGAAGCCGCTACATCTGCGAAGTTCTCTGTATTCTCGCTTGTCAATTTGAAAGCGCGGACAAGGAGAAGCGCAAAGTCAGCTCTCGTGATGTTTGCTGCCGGTGAGAAGGTGTTCTCGCTTGTGCCCTTTATGATTCCTTCGTCCGCAAGAGCGTTGATGGAATCTGCCGCCCATGTGTGAGCGCCAAGGTCAACAAAACGCATTTTTGCATCATCACCTGAGGTTGTGCCGTCGTCATTTGACGGACCGCCCGGGAGATCGGTCCCTACATCCGTCTTGTCGTCTGACGGTGTTGACGGAGCCGGAGCAGCTCCACCACCGCCGCCACCGCCACCGCCGGAAGTGCCCGGTGTGCTCGGTGTTGAAGGTGTCGAAGGTTCGCTCGGAGTAGAAGGTGTGGTCGGTGTCTGCGAGCCTGCACCTGTGGTTGCACCGTAGACCGTAACAGTGAAGTAGATTGTGCTTGTTCTGCCGTTTTCGTCTGTCGCGTCGATAGCGAAGAGGCCTTCACCTGTCTGGTTCGGAGTTGGTTTCCAAGTGACGGTTGCCGTCTCGGCATCAAAGCTTGCGCCTCTCGGGAGCTGGCGTACAGAGTAGACAACGCCTGCATCGGAATCCTGTGCCTCTGCATTGATCTTAACGTTGATTGTGCTGTTTGCAGATGTTGAGAGATTATCGGGAAGCTCATCGAATATAGGAGCCTGGTTGTCTTCGTATGACATCGGGATTGTGAAGTGTGCACCGATCTCAACGTCATAGACATAACCGAGATCCTCATGCTCTGCATCGACATATCTGTCAATCGTTGTAATTCCTGCAAGGTCAAGACGTGCGGTGTTTGCGCCTGTCTTCGTTGCGCCATAGATTACAAACGAGGAGTTGCCGAGTCGATCTCTGTCCTGAACAAACATTCTGTCTGCAAGGTCTGCGACCTCTTCCTCAGTGACGTCGCGGTCAAACTCAACATCGATCCAGTTGTCGAATGAGAGCTCTTGCTGGAAGTCGATAACTCTTCCTTCGAGAGCCGCATCAAGGCCTTCGACCTTTTCGGTTTCGTTGCCTATCATCTCACCGTCGTTTACATAGGTGTAGATGTTATCGCCGTTCTCATTGATTGTCCATACGCCGACAAAGCCGCGGAAATCAAAGAGATTGTCGATTGTATAGGTGACGCTGTTGTTCTGAGTGTAGACGACATAATCTGTGCGTCCGTCAACGAGCTTGACCTTGACAGCCTTTGCACTGTCAGATTTGCCAGGAGTTCCGTCCTTGACGGTGACAGGAACAGATTCGATTGACTCAATATATCTCTCCTTGTTATATGGCTCGATAACTGTCGTGAAGAGCGTGTCGAGATCCTTGCCCTTACGTCTTACAAGCATATATTCAAGGTGATTCATAGCTGCAAGGTTTGCCGGAGTTCTCGGCGGCATACCGTTTGCAAGAGTTACCTCGTCAACTATAAAGTCATTGACCATCGTCATACGGAGGTGGATATCCATATTCGTGTTTCTTGAGAGCTTTCTGAAGTCGTCGATCTTATAATCTATCCAGAAATCGGAAACTCCCGGATTGTCTGCGCGATGGATATCAAAGAGCCATGTATATCCGACAGGATATTTGAGGAGCGTGTAGTTATTACCGACATTTGTCCACGGGTCGTTGCCGAACGGGACATTTGCGCCGGCATATGTGCCGCCCACCTGCTGCTCAAACTCGAGTGAGCTTGTCGGCTGGGTGTGGGAGTTTGCGTGGAATGAATAGAGATGGTCATCTCCGCCGAGGACCTTGAAGAAGTCGATACCGTAGGAAACGTCGCTGTCATAGTCAACCATAACGATTGTTCTGCGATATTCGTCGGTTACCGTGTAGGACGGTGTGCCGTCAACATCGAGAACCTTGACGCGTGTATCCTTTGCATCATAGTGGAGCGGAACATGAGAAAATGCGCTTCTCGTCTGGCTGGTTTCGTTTACGACGACAGCATTGTGAGAAATTGTCGGGTTCATCCACTGTGCGCGGTTCGGATCGTGACCTGTTGCTTCAGGATAGCCGAGGTCGGTTGTCATACCGATACCGAAGGCTTCGATACCGAGGCTCAGCTGATCGTGGTTATTATGCGAGGTAGCGCCGCCGAAATAGAGCCAGAAGTCACGCTGTGTATCGCGGAATACGCTTGTACCTGTCGCCTTGTGAAGTGTACCTGAGCGGAGTATTGCAAGACCGTAGTCAGAGAGCATCGAGCTCTTGTCATAGTTCCATTCGCCGTATTCCTTGATGATATCTTCGACCTCGCTCTTTAAGCTTTCGGGGTTCTTTGTGAATACGTCATAATGGAGATTTCCAAGATCTGAGCCCTTGACGAAATACATATGCTGTGCAATCTCGACAGCTATATCATAATCGATATCACGCATATACTTGAAGCTGTCAATCATAACGCTGTCGTTATCCGGAAGTATCGGATAGCCTGCTGCACTACCGCCGTCGCCGACAGCCGGAACACCGCGGCGAACAAGCGTTACATACGGATAGGACTGAATCATACCGACATATTTCGGATGCTCATAGAGGCTCATTCCGTTGTATTCGGGGTATCTTGCAAGTGTGTTTGCAACCTCAGTGAGCTGAGTTACCCACATTCGGTTATAACCGAACGCAGATTCCGATCCCTGACCGTCACGTCCGACGGAATTTACAAGAGACTGGTTGACGCCACCGCCGGTGTTATAGCTCGTTGAGTCTGACTTTGAGTATGCAAATACCCAGTCAATCATTTTATCGGTATCCGGATGTGTGTCGAGAACGACTGCCGCCATAGCGCAGGAGTTCTGGTGCATACCTGTGTTACCCATACTCATTGCGCTTGAAACCGCATCATATGTCTCGCGGAGGATTCCGTCCTCACAGTTGCGACGAATCTTTTCCGGAGTGGACTTGTCGTTTTCGAGATTGAATTTCTTTGCCTTCTGCGAGAGATACTTTACAACCTCAGGATCATCATATGCAGGGAAGAATGCATCATATGCTGCGATGAAGTCCTGACCGAGATATGTCTCCCAGATGGAGCCGATGATCTTACCGCGGACAGCACCGCCGTCTGAGTTTGCAAAGCGTGTGAGATACGGACGGAGGTCATAGCCCGGATATACGTCTGCGATTCTGTCAACGAGGACAGCGCCGACGCGGCCATACTTGATGTCGCCGGTATACATATATGCTTCTGCGAGGTCATTGATTGCGCGGTTGATGAGACCGGGGCTTCCCGAGCCTACAGAATCATACCAGATTCCGCAGTGCATAATGTAGCCGATATAGGTGTGAACCTCCTTGACGCCGTTTGAGTATGTGCGGCCCGGAGTATAGCCCATACCTGTGTCAACGCCCCAGCGTGTCGGATCCTCGCCCTCGGAGAGAACGATGGTTGACGGATGGTTTTCACTGCCGATTTCCGGATAGAGGACGTTCTTCATATAGTCAACTTCGCCGTTTGTCTCTTCGACAAGCTTTGCGTTTCTCTCTTCTGCAAGCTTGATGTTATAGATGCCGTGCTCGTCGCGTCCGAGCTCATAGAGAGAAGCAAAGTCATTTGACGGGAAGCGTCTCTTACAGCTCGGGCACTGTACCTTCCACGGATCGTTCATAACATCGACAATATACGGATAATGTCCGTTTGTGTCATAGAGATACTCTCCGCAATAGCGGCAATACCACTGCTGTGGGTCATTTCTGTAGCCGATAGCCGATGTTCTCGGGAGTCCTTCGCCCGGGATCATCTCATAGAGGAAGTCCATCTTATCGAGATATTTGTCTGCACGCTTTACTGCAGATTTGCGGAGTGATACTGCCCAGCCGTATTTTTGTGTGTTCTCCTGAGCTGCGGCAACCATTTCGTCTGTATAATAGGTTCTTCCGACCTTGCCTGCGCGGACGGAGAGGTTTGCAACACCTTCAACCGTGTCTTCGCCGATTGTTACTGTCGCGGTGATCTCAGCCGATCCCTCATTGCCCGAAGTGACAACGCCTGATGCATCGACCGTTGCAACAGCTTCATCGGAGCTTGCCCACTCGACTGTTGCGCCCGTCATATCGACATCCTTGCCAAGACCTGTCTTTGCAACTGCAGTAAGCTGAGCTGTCTTTCCGTTCGGAGAGATTGTGAAGCTGTCTGCCGTGATTTCAACCGCTGCAAAGCCATCGGGCTCAACGGTGATTTCTGCAGTTGCCTCAAACGGAGGCTCGTTGAAGTATGCGATTGTTGCCGTTATTGTTGCGTTGCCGATTGCGTTTGCAGTCATAACGCCATCTTCATCAAAGCTTACGACACCATCATCGGAGCTCTTCCACGTTACCGTCATCTTGGACGGGTCGAGGATTGCGCCCGATGCGAGCGTTGCATGAACTCCGAGCTTTATCTGCTCTGTGACATAGAATGTTCTTCTGTCTGTGTCGAGAGTTGCAACGTTGATGTCACTTCCGTCAACCGTGACGTGGATTTCCTTTGTCAAGGTATCATTTCCGGAAACAGCGGTGAGCCTGATTGTTGTCTCGCCTGCCGCAATCGCCTTGATGACACCGTTTTCATCGACTGTTGCAACATTTTTGTCTGCGCTTTCATAGCTTATGGAAGCAAACGGATCAGCTTCCTGTGCATATGTCTGCTGCCAGTTATACTTATAACCGTCTGTCGTGAGAAGCGTTGCCTCAAGTGATGCCTCATCGCCGACAATGAGAGCATATTCGCTCTTTGCCGTTGTTATATCTGCAATACCCGGAAGGGCTTTGAGAGCCTTGAAGCGAAGCTCATATATCATCTGGTGATAGTTTCTGCCACCGCTCGCGCCTGCGACAAATCTGAACTCATGGACACCTGCCGTGAGGTATAGCGAACGCAGATTCTTCGGTTCTGCCGTTGCGTTTCTGCCGCTTGCCCAATATTCATATGTTCCGATATAGTTGCCGTCGCAATAGATATCGCCGTCAAGCGCGTTGTAGTTGTTGTAATATCCGCGGAGGACTATCTGATATGCGCCCTCATACGGAACATCAACCTTAATGACGAGAGAGCGACCCTCTGCGTTTGTATTGATTGTATATCCTTCTGTTGTGAAGCCGCCGGTAACTGCGGAGCTGTGAGACTGCTCCATATCAATTTCCCAGCCATGCTCTTCAAGCGTGACGTTCTTCGGCTTTGTCGGGTGAGCCTCATTGAATCTGATTATGAAGTCGCGGAGGTCTGTCTCCGTTACTTCGATTTCAATCTTGTTTGTCTCAACCGTTGCGCCGTTGAGCGTTACCTTCGCATAAACCGTTGCGATTGCACCGAAGATTTCACCGAATATGAGATTGTTTTCATCGATTGAGACGCCGCCGACAGGATCGCTTTCAACAACCCATTCGATATCGGCTGCATCGATGTCTGCCGCATAGCCGCTTTCCATCATACCTGTGATGATGAGCTGTTCGTCGCGGAGATATCCGACTGATCCACACTCTGCAAGAGAAGCGGATACGATCTTTGAAGAGTCTGTTACTCTGATCTCAGCGACAGCGGCGGCACCTGCGTCTCCGAGCAGGAAGTTTGCCTGAATCCGGCCGATACCTGCGCGCTTTGCGGTTACATTGCCCTCTGCATCAACCTCGACAACATCGGGTGTGAGAGACTTATATGTAATAATTCCGCTTGTCATATCGGCAACGGAGCCATCCGACATATAAGCGGTGTGGGATATTGTTCCCGTTGCGCCCGCCTCAATTGTCTTCGGTTCAACACTCGCTTCTGCATAAAGAAGCTTCATGGCATGGCCGCTTGTCGTGATTTCGCGCTTGCCTTCGCGGACAATTCCGTTAACTTCGATTGCCGCAGTAACCTCGGTCGTTCCATTCTTTCCGCCCATGCTTGCAGTAGCATTGAGCCAGTTTGTTCCCAAACCGTTGTTGCCGAGCGCGAGGTTTGTGAAGTCCTTGATTACGTTTATATCGCTGCTTGAAAGCTTTGCCTGATCAGTTCCCCAGCCTCCGCCGAGGGAGATGTAGTGGCCAAGCGTTGTGTAGGGCTTTGCCTGAACCTGGAGTGTCTGTCCTGCTGCAGCTGAGCCTGTTGTTGCAATTTCAACACCTGCATAGCCGACCTCACGGACATCGATATCGTCAATCCAGAAGCTGCCGCCATATCCGAGCTTACCGGAGTCTGCAGTTGTCGGACGCATAACGAGTCGCGGAGTGATGTAGATTACATCGCCCGGATATTCCGTCGGAGCGCCGAGCGGAATGACAACCTCTGTCCAGCCGTTCTGTGCTTCCTTGAATTGCGCGTGCGTTACAAAGTCTGTCGAACGGTTGCTTCCGAAAGCGATGGAGCTCGAAGCCGTTCCTGTTGCGTTATTATATGTGTAGATATCAAAGTACATATTGAAATCAGATGCACCATTGGGCACGACATAGTCAGTTTTAAACTTGAATGTCATCTGATAGAGTTCGCCCGGCTTGACAACAAGGCGGTGACCGTCATTCTTGAAGAATATCGTGATTCCGGCTGCGCCGACCTCGGGGTTGAGCTCGAACTTCATTGCGCGGTTGCCGTTTTCTTCAGTTGCAATGTATGAGCGCGCAAACTTCGGCACTGCCGGCGGATTTACCATATTGTCAGCGCCCATCCAGATCCATTCGTCCGTGTCAAAATGCGGATTTAAGTGTTCTGCGATGTTGCGGCTTGCAGGAGCAACAGTGAGATTCCATTTTGCTTCCGCGCTTGCGCCGTCATAGGTAACCTTTACCTTGATTTCCGTTGTTCCGTTTGAAAGCGAGGAGATGAGACCTGTTTCCGAAACGGTTGCAACATCCTCATTTGAGGATTCATATGTTACTGTGAGCTTATTTTCGTCGATTTCATCAATCGGAACATCGAGCTCGTCTGCGAGCGAATAGGAAATCTGTTTGTTTGTGAAGAGTGCCATCGGGTCTGCCTCTGTGCGGAGAGATTCGATGGACATATTCACCTTCGCAAGAGCTCCTGCCGGAGCAGAAAGGCGAATACCCTTTAAGTAGAGGTGCTGATAACCGCCCGTATTTGTCGGGTTGAGTTCTTTTGATTTTGCATCGCCAACGAATACGATGAAGTATTCGCCCTGACGCGGCGCTTCGACCTGCGCCAGCTTCTTATAGCCCTTCTGTGTTGTATCGGAGAAGCTGTAGTAGCCGACAGGGGTCTGCGTTTTGATATATTCTCTTATCGCTGCGGCACTCTTGAGTGTTCCGTCATCACGGAAGAAATAAACCGCGGGGTTGATGCCGTGTGCGACATTGTTTGAATCAAATGCGAGGTTATATGTTCCCTTGTTCGGAACCTCAACGCGAAGCGCAAGAATCGTCGATGAGCTTGAGCCGTAGTTCGAAACGGGATAATTGAGGAAAAGGTCATTTGATGCCTTCTGGATTCTGACACCGCCGGGGCTATACTGATATGCCATATCCCACGGAGCAGTCAGCGAGAAGTCCATAAGTCTCCATTCGGGGACTGTCTCTGCGTTTGCATTAAGTGTGCTTGTTGCATGGCGGTTTGCAAGGTTATAGTTCATAAGAAGTCCGCCGCTTCTTGTGTATGTGCCGCTGCTGTAAAGCCCCGAATCGCTTGTTACGGGGAGCTTGTCGAGCTGGAGAGCCGTCCACGTTGTTCTGTATTCGCGAATAACGCCTGCATTGCCCGGGTCGGGAGCGAGAACTTCAACAACAAATGTGTCTGTGAAGTTCGTTCCGTCAACCGTTGCTGTGATTGTTGCGGTTCCCGAAGACTTTGTCGTTATCTTCGTTCCCTCAACCGAAACAACGTCAGGCTTGTCACTTGTGAATGTGACGCCGCTTGTCATCATTTCCTTGCCTGTTCTTGAGTAGTCAGCGATTACGGAGATATCTGCCGATACGCCGATTTCAAGCTCATATTCGGGAATTGTTGCATCAATAGACTTAAGCTCGTTTGCATCATCGCCTTCAACAAACGGAGTAAGCTTGATGCCGCGAAGCTCAAACTGCTGTGAAGATGCGCTTGTCGGGCTCTTTATCTTTGATTCGGAGGTCGGGAAGATCGCGAGGTAATAGTCGCCGCCGCCCTTCTTGACTTCAACAGTGCCGACATTGACATAGCCTGTCTTTGATGTGTCTGCAAAGTTTGCATATCCGACAAGTCCGCCGACAAACTTTGAGTAATCCTTGTTCTTGTCAGCTGAAAGTGCGCTTCCGTCATCTTCCTTGAAATAGATACCGGGTGCGCAAGCGCCGTCCTTGCGGTTTCCGTCGAAAGAAAGCGTATATTTTCCGCCCTCGGGAACATTGAGCTTGAGGAGGACATAGAAGCCGCTTGATGTGTTGCCGTAGCGGCTTACCTGGAATTCGCCTAAGAGGGCATTATGATTCTTTGTTATTGCAAGAGTGTTGATATATGAGGATGCCCATCCCCAATCAGCAGTCTCGCTTCTCTTGAAGACGTCATAAGGCTCGCAGGCGTTGCCATCCTTGCCGATTGCAAACTGAGCCTTCGTGTTCATCTTTGTCTTGTTATAGAGCGCTCCGCCGTGTGCATTGCGGAGAACATCAGCTGTAGCGTAGTTCGTGCCTGTGATGTGCATATTCTCGGAATTGAGAACATCAAAGGTCATCTTATATTCATATGTGTTTGTTGCGACTGCAGGGCTGTTATCGACAACAGTGATTGTGATATCGCTTGTCTTGCCCTCATATGCTGCAGTAATTTTTGCCGTGCCTTCCGCGACGGCTGTTACGGTGTTGCCCGAAATTGTGACAGCGTTGCTGTCGCTTGTGTAGGTAACGCCCGATGTTATTTCCTTCTCACCCGATACCGTATATGTACCCTTTGTTGTGAGAGTTGCGGTCTTTCCGAGCTCAACCGTTGTCGCATTTGCGGAAACAGTAATCTTTGAAAGCTCATCCGTCGGTGCGGGAGGCTCGGGCTCTTCTTCTCCTTCTTCAACAGGGGTGAGCTTTATGCCGGAAAGCCAGATTGCATGATATTCTGTTTTTGCATCATCTGTAAACGGAATTCTGTCAATGGCATTCTGGTTCCAGTAGAATACTACCCAGTATTCTCCGCCGCCCGACTTTACATCAACAACGAGATCTTCTCCTGCCGATGTCTTTACACCATAATACTTTCCGTTCTCTCCGCCGTTCGGGGAGAAGTCGTAATATCCGTCAGCAGTTCTCGGCGTTGTTGTTCCGAGAACGGAATCAGCCATAGCCGTATCCATAGCTCCGTCCTGTGCCTCTACGAAATGCACATCGAACGAGCCGTTGCCTGTAATACGGTTATCAGACTTCATCTGAAGCGCATACTTGCCGCCTGCCTCTACATCAAGACGAAGTGCAAGATACGGTCTGTTGGAGCCTGTTCTGTTGTTGTGATAACCTTCCTGGAAGTTTGCCTGCAAGCCCTTTGCCTGCATATATATGCCGTAAATTCTTGTCGGCTTTGTAGTACCGATATCAATCGCGTACGGGTCTGTCTTTGAGGTATCAAGAGTATTATACGTTCCGCCTTCGGAATCCTCGGCTGTTGTTCTCCAGTCGGCAAGCGTCCAGTTTCTGAGCGTTGAGCCGTTCTGAATTCCGATCTCCGTCGCCGCCGACGAGGAAACGCTCGGAAGCTTTGAGCTTAAGGATGCAATCGTCGTGACATACTCCTGCTCAACCGCCTTCTCATTCTCAATAATCGGCTCGAGGTCGAGGGCTGTGATTGCGTGCTCAATATATGTGCTGCTTCCCGAGGTCATCGGAGTATGGTTATCATTAAGACCTACGGAATGAAGGAGAAGATAATATGTCTCCTCAGTATCAAGAAGCATTTCATCAAATGTGATTGTATCCTTGGTCAAGCGGGTTTCGTTATACATATCATACTGACCGAGGTAGTATTTAGCCTTATTTTCAGCAGACAATCCGCTTATAGCAGCAAGTGAAGATGCACTCGTTCCGTTTCCGGTAAGATCTGCACTTTCCGAGGGGAGAACTCCGCAAACGGACTGCGGAATAAGGTATATATCAACCTTCGACGAAGACGGGAATCCGTAGTAAGTAAGCTTCGGAATATATTTACCTGCCGCCTTGACATCAAGAGCAACATTCATGCAAGCAACAGAGCTTGTCGCGCGGACGGTGTAGGAATGCCAATAGAGACCCTTATACTGACCTGCATAGGCTTCCGCGCCGAGACGAACGTCGGTGAGGTATCTTGAGCCTGCAAATTCCCATTTGTCGCTTGTTGCGCCAATGATGTTTGCCATCTTATATGTCGCAAGTGTTGCACGTGGTATTACCACAGTGTTCGGGTCATATACCGGGCTCTGGAAGGAGAATGTGTGCTTAACCGGAGTATAGACCTTTTCTCTCTTGAGGTTGAAGCTGTCAACATAAAGATAGTTGTACTTGTCCTGAAGCGCAGTCCAATTCTCATTTGCGCCGTTGGGAGCTATAACGAGAAGATAGTTTCCGCTCTCAAGCTCAACATTGTCAAACTCTGCAGATGCTCCCTCGTAGCAGTCAATCTGCCCGAGATATGCATTCTCATCTGCTTTTGCAAGCTCAAGCGCACCTGCCGCGCCCGTCGCTGTCTCAGGTGCTTTGACGAGGTATAAATCAACCTTTGATGCATTATCGCCCCTTGTATAATTATATGTCGGCTTAAATACACCGCCGTCCGGGACTTCAAGCTCCAAAACAAGAACCGATCCTCCCTCTGTCGGTGGTGTTGTTCCTATATTCGACGACCATTGTATGTATTTGTCTGTTGTCGAATAACCTGTTCCTGTTTTAATACCGTAGAAGCCCCAACGTCCGCTTGATACGGATGTTACGGTGTTTTCTATGGTGTGGATACCTGAATTCAGTCCTCTGTTGGTGTCGTCAGCATTGTGTGCAGGGCTGTTGAATACATAGTTGTATTCATCCGCAGGCTCTGTATCACCTTCAACCGCGAAAACGGTTGTCGGCAAAAGCGAGAGCATCATCGCGACTGCCAGCAAGAGAGACAATAATCTTTTCGCTTTCATTTTGTTTTCCTCCTTTGGAAATCCGGGGTTATTTATATTCTATGTCTTATTATTTACTGTATATAACATTGCCGTCTGCAAGGATTGCATATCCGACTCCGCTGAGAGCAGTGTCATTATAAACAGCAAACTGTTTTGCATCGGTCTTCATAACAGCCTTTGCAGAGAAGTTTGAAAGGTCTGATCCGAAAAGAATTCCTCTTTCAACTATATCGGATGAATTGAATCCGATAAACTCAGCCATAAGCTGTGAACCGTCTTTGTTGAGAATTATTTTTCTGAGCGATTTGCTTATCGGCTCAAACTGCTTATAAACAGCGGTGTATTCGCAATCGCGATATGCATAGAAGCTATAGCTTTCTTTGAAGCTGACAATGTTCCCATTATCATCAAGCCAGTAGTTGAAAGAATCGCCGCTTGTCAGATTTTCTCTCGCGTTTGCAGTAATGGTTACCTTTTCGCCATATGCAGGATTCGCATTGCTGATGCTTCCGTTCGCCTTTATTGTGTAAGTATTCGGAACAAAGTCTGCAACGAATACCGCAACACTGCCGGAAACGGCCACCTTATCGCCTGCGTCATATAAATTTTTGTCTGTTGCCTGCCATTTGGAAGATGTTCCGCCGACTACCGCAGGAAGAGAGGGAAGGGTTGCTTCTGAGCCGGATTCAACAGAAATTCGGCTTTCCTCAGCGCCGTCTGCAGCATAGTAGATAACAGTTGTTGTTCCTTCATTTGCGACAGGAGCATAAACTGCTGTAAGACGTGTGCTCGAACCTGCTGTGAACGTGTATTCCGAAGCATTTGAAACAGGCATACCGGCTGTGCCGACTGCCCAATGGCTGAAGCGATAGCCTGCCGGATTGTTTGCAGAAACCGTGACATCGGAATTTATTGTATATGTGCCGCCGCCTTTGACTTCCGCGCCCGGAACTGCTTTTCCGTTAACGTCGGAGGAAGAGACAGAAATAATTGCGCTTTCGGGCGCAGCGACAGCCTCGTTTTCGCCCTTGTCCACGTTCTGAGCATCGTTATAAGCTGTAAGATTTGCTGCATATTGAGCTTTCTTTTCGTTCAGTTCTTTGTTTTCAACGGGAACAAGCCTTATTCCGGAAAGGTAGAGATACTGATAATAAGTTCCGTCAACTTTTGTCGTTGTCGGATTTCCGTCTGCATCCGTTGAGGCTTTTTCTATAGGCAATCCGTTTTTATACAACGGAGCCGATTCGCTTTTATACCACGGAATAATATCTCCGTTTTCATCAACAAGATTTTCGATTGAAACCGTGCCTGTAGCAGTTCCGCTTGTTGCATTGTGAACCTTGGGGTTGAGAACTCTCGATTTCGGGTCGGGACGGAAGATGACAAAATAGTCTCCGGCGCTCTGGACGTCAACTTCGACAAAATCCGCAAATGTTCCTGCCGCCGCAGCGCTCAGATCAAAATGACCTATATACGTTGAGGAGCTGACGAAGCTTCCGCTGTTGGTTTTAGCATAATAGGCTTCCTTTGAACCGTCGTCTTTGTAGAAGTATATTGCCGGATATGCAGCCGTCTCAACTTGTCTTCCCGTTGCGAATTGCATCATATATTTTCCTTCGTGCGGGATTCTGATGCGCAGTGCAAGGAAACCGCCGGAGGTAGTGCTCTGATAACCGCCTGCCGAAAATGTCATATTTGTGCCGTTGTAGGGGCTGCCGTCGATTCTTAAAGAAGAAGTTGATTTGTTTGCAAAATATTCCCAAGGGTCAGTCGCAGAGAGATTCATGGTTTTATACTTTGTTTCTTCCGTTACCGCATTTCCGTTTTTGTCCACTTCAGCCCAGGTCTTCCAGCTGAAAGCCTTGTTACACTGGAGAAGGTATTTCTCTCTAAGAACACCGGGGGTCGAATATTTGGTTCCATCTATATGCATAAGGCCGGTGTTGAAAGCGTCAAGGGTTGTCACATATGTAAGCGTTGTCGGCTCGATGACTTCATCAAGTGAGAAGGAATGGAGCTTTGTGCGGACATACTTGTTTCCGTTGCTGTGGTTTTCAAGTGCCCAACTGTCATTTACGCCGTTTCCGACGAGAACGAGATAATATATACCGGTATCAAGATCAACAAGCCTCAGATCCTCACTGTTTGTATATATAGCATCATCCGAATCAGCCATATAATTTCCGTAGAAATCGACTGTTCCGAGATAGTCGTTTGCGCTGACTCCGCATATGCTGCCCCAGAAAGTCTCTCCGGCTGCTGTGCTGTAGTGCCATTTATCCACCTTTTCCTGTGAAGATGGCTTCTTGACAAGATAGACCTCAAACTTGGGAGAAGCAATATATTTCATAAAGGATAAACTCGGCTGATAGGTGCCTTTTTTGTTGACTTCAAGCTCAAATGCGATAGCCATTGTCATGCGATCGCCTGAATATTCTGTACCGCGTGTAAATATCGGAATGATATTTTCATTATCCTCGACGAAATGCCAGACGGTATTGACGGAATTTGTTGCATATCCCGAATGGGTCTTGACATTGACAAATCCCCATCTTCCGCTTGAAACTGATGTGTCAGTGGTTTCGATGGTGTGTTTGCCGGATGCAAGATTACGATAATCAGAAGTAATTGCATGCGCTCCGCTGTTGAACACATACTCGTAATGAGCCGTGTCAACAATTTCAGTGCTTGATTCCGCCGCAAACACCATCGGCACGAGACTGATGAGCATTGCTGCACAAAGAATGATGCTGAGTAATTTTTTCATTTTGTTTTCCTCCCGAATCTGATAAAATTTTATATATGAAGTGACAAATTGCCACTATAATTGAATGTAATACAATTTTAACAAATCGGGGTTGAAATTGCAATAGTATTTATATTGTAAAATATGCTATTTCGCCGCTCACCTTTTGACACCTGCAGAAAAGTGTGATACTATTTGAATGAATCAGTCACTAATTTTGCGCAAAGGCGGTGCCTATACTTATGTCGGGAAGACCTGCTACACGTTCATCAAACGAAATGCTCGCGCTCTTGCCTGTGCTCGTGGAGGTTTACAACCGCCGCAGTTCAGATCCACCACACTGGCATGATTACACGCAGATATGGTATGTTCTGCGCGGAAGCCTGCGTCACACGTTCGGTGACGTTGAATATATCCAGCGCGAGGGAGACTGTGCGGTGATTCTGCCGTATACGCTTCATTCGATAGATTCGCGTGACTGTGAAGACACCTATGCGCTTTCGATTTCATATACCGACAGGTTTCTCACAGATCGCGGCTATGATATCTTTTCCTATTCAAAGCATCGCGCGAGATTCGAGGGCCTTTCAATTCCTGCACACGAGGTGTTTACAGGTGCGCGAAAAACGATTGCCGATTCTCTTGCAATCGCTATGATTGATGAATTTTCAAAGCACAGAGCAATGTCGTTTGACCTCATCGCAGAGCATCTTGCGGCGTTTTTGCGCAATCTTTGCCGGGAGCCTGCCGGAAGTGCCCACGGAATGGATACTGTTGCAGAGCGCGCCGCCGTTATTACGGACACGCTTCAATACATCGCAAACAATCTGAACAAAAAACATTCGCTCGATTCGCTGTGCCGCCGTGCCTGTATGTCACGGTCAGCGTTTACCAAAAACTTCAAGGCTGTTACGGGGATGACATCAAAGGAATTTTTGCTTTCCGAGCGTCTGCAGAGGACATACTCGCTGCTTGTGTTCAGTGATAAAACAATCGACGAGATAGCCCGCGAGGTCGGCTTTTATGACAGCTCATATTTAAACAATGCTTTTCGCGAAAAATACGGAGAGACTCCAACACAGTATCGCCAGAAACATCGCGCTGAAGCGCAGAGGGGAGACGCTGTATTCCGCAGCCGCTGGGCGTGGTTTTTCGATGAGGAGGAAGAGCCGGGGCGAGATAACGAAATTCCGCAAAAAAAATAACTTTGGCAGGATTTGCACTGTACAAATGACAATATTTGGTTTATAATATATAATTACTTATTAATATATAATAAGGAGGAGTATATATGAAAAAACTTTTATCACTTATCATTGCGGCGGCATTGGTAATAAGCCTGATGCCGACAATCGCATTCGCCGCAGTCGGCGATGAGTTCAGCGTCAATTTTTATGATTGGGAGGGATATACTTCCAATAACCAGTATTTTTCCGATACAACTAAAGGAAATGGCTGGGCTGTCGATGCTGAGAATTCGGATGAAAGGCAGATAAGCGGAACAAAAGAAGGTGGAGCAGCGCGCCTTCAGGTTCAAAATGCAGATATGACCGGCTTTAAATTCCTGACGGTAGGTCAGGCAAGCGGAGACCTTGCGATAAAGTTTAACGCACCAAAGGCAGGAACCTATTCCATTAAGTCAATAGCTATTCCGTATGCTTCAAACGGAAAGGTTACGGAAGTATATGTCAACGGTGCAAAGGTCGGAAGCTTCAATTCCTACAGCGCAGAGGGAAATCCGACACTTGCTGTTACAAGGGTGGAAGAGCTCGGAACTGTCTATCTCAAAGAGGGTGAATATGCAAATTCACTTGTTATAAGATGCACCGACGGGCAGGCATTCCTTGAAGGCTTCACATTCACAGAGGTCGAGACCGTTCCGACAGCGGTCAACTTCAATTTCTACAATTCGCTTGCGGTCAAGCCGTCAAACAGCGACCCGGAAGAGGACAGACTTGCTCCGGCAGACACAACAGGTGAGAACTTCATAACAATCGTTGAAGAAAGCAACTCCAATCAGACAGGTGACCACCGCGTTTATACTGCAGGCGGTATTTCTTATCCGCAGTTTGAATTCGGCAAGGGTGGCTCATCAACATGGATTTCTTCCGGCAACGATGCAAGCAGAAAATGGACCTTCAAGCTTCCGATAACGGCGGCAGGCTGGTACAATGTTGACTTCCTTGGCGCCTACTGGTTTGCAAACGATATATTCTACGTCTATGTAGACGATCAGTTTGCGGGAATCTACGACTTCAACAACGGTCTTGTAAGAGCAGTGGACTCTGCTATCTACCTCGGAGATAAAAAGTCGCTCAACACGCTCTATCTTACACCCGATGAGGACGGATATGTAAAGATTATGCTTGCATATGCAAAGAACTGCGGCTACGGTCAGGCACGAATAGCCCCGATCGAGCTTAATCTCATCCCGACAGAGTCACAGGAAAAGGTAAAGTGTGTCGACATTGTCCACACACTTCCGGAAACACTGGAATACGGCGAGGTTGCTGATTTTACGGCATATGCGCTTATGAGCGACGGAACAACTCGTCACATCAACGGTTATAAGTCAGATGCAACGGCTGACGATGGAAATGCCATCTCGGTTACGGGCGAAGGCAACCACTTCCTTATCGAGAGAAAGTCAGATCCGCTCTACGACGACGGAATTTACAGCGGACAAATCAAGGCAGAGGGCGTCGGTGAGGAGAAGATAACTCTCTTCGTAAATGTCGACGGCGAACCCTTTTCCAAGGAGGTAACCGTAACGGCAACACCTGCTAGCGAGCCGGTTGCATTCTCTATGAGCCTTGCAGATGACGGCCTCGTCTATGCCGACAGTTCAAAGGCAACAGACTGGAAGTCCGTAGGCTACAGTGTTGTTCTTGACAAAACCGCAACAGTTGCAAGTCGCTACTACTCGCGCGGAGAATATGCAGTCACCCAGCTGACCACAGCTTCCGGACGTCAGGTGTGGCCGCACCTCACAACAGATTCTCAGATGACAATGATAACCTTTAAGAAGTCTGTTCCTGCGGCAGGCTATTATGACATCTCCTTCACGGGTTATCTCTGGAAGTCAAGCTCCGATTATGATATATATATAAACGAAGAATACGCAGGTCAGACAAATTGCTACGATGCAACGGATGAGCTCAGCGGCAAAACCGCAACAAGCAACCTCAACACACTCTATCTCCCGGCGGGCGATATTGAGATTTCCTTCAGAGCGAAAAATTCGCACTACACGGGCGCAATGTTCTTCACGCCGAAGTCACTCAACTTTGCGCCTTCAGCAGTTTCCGAAATCGCAATCAGTGCAGTTGAGACAAGTGAAATCCCGGTAACAATGGAAGCAGGCACGACCTATGACGGAACTGCAAAGGCTCTTATGAACAGCGGCGACTATCGTAGCTTCGGTCATATGAACAACGGAACTATCCCGACAAGCGATGACGTAATCAGGGTAAGCTCCTCTAACCCGGCAGTTGTTGCGGTAACGGATGTCGTATGTGTAAAGCGAGTCACGGATGCTGAAAATAAAGACTCGGCATTCACAATCGATCCGCAGACAACAACATATAAGCTCAATGCGCTCCGCGCAGGCAAGGCAGAAATAACGGTAACTGCAATTGTTGACGGCAAGGAAAAGAGCACAACGACAGAGGTTGTGGTCTCGGGCGATGCGAAGGAAGCAACCATAACAAAGAACACTGCAAGCGTTTCTATCCTCGCGCTCGATGGCGGCTCGGTCAAGACCAACATCAGCATTGTCGACGAGGTTGAATTCGGAGAAGGAGTCGAAGCAGAGGCAATTGCGGATTCAGGCTACAAGTTCGCATATTGGACAGATTCAAACGGAAGAGTTCTCTCCGATAAGGCAAAGGAAACCTTCATCATCAACACAAACACAAGCATCAAGGCATATTTTGAAAAGATAGTTGCTGATGACGCAGAAACCGTTCCTGTCTATTTCTACAACGGCAACGGCTCTCTCTTCAAGAGCGGAGTTGCAACAAAGGGAAGCGTCTTTGCTGACTTGAAGGGCGATGACGAGCCGAGCCTCACAGGCTTTAAGTTTGATAAGTGGAGCGTTGCAGACAATGCAATCATCAACAACGTAACGCGCGCAGTTGCGCTCTTCACAGATATGCCGAACACCTACACAGTATCAGTTGACGACGGCATATATTCGACATCATATTCCGGCAAAAAATACGGTGATAAAATAACTGTCACAGCCAAAGGCAGCGACACCTTCTCCTGCTGGATGATGGGCGACGATATCGTATGCTATGACAAGTCCTTCACATTCAGCGTCTATGGCGATATGAAACTCACGGCGGTCTATGGCGCGGCTCTCACAGCAGCTCCCGTTGCGGCGTTTGAGGAGGTCGGAGGAAGCTACTTCCTGACCTATAGCGTGCCGGCAGGCTATGAGAAGATTGAGGCAGGAATCATCTTCTCAGAAGGAGGAACACCGACAGTCGGCTCTGCATATTCAAAGGCGATTGAGCGCACAGGTAGCGGTCAGTTCACGGCGCAGCCAAACGGCGAAGAAGATGTGGTCGCACGCGGATATGTAATGTTCAGAGACCGGGACAATAACATAAAGGTAATCTACGCAGATTAAGCTTTGTTATAAAAACGCTCCTTTCGGGAACACTGTTTCCGAAAGGAGTGTTTTATATGGAGAAAAAAATACCGTTTATACCGCCCGAGCCGCCGGAGGAAACGCAGGATACCGCGTTTGATATAACCTCTGTTGCATCCGCAACGGAATGTACAGGCATCGGCCATATTTTTCCGATTCTGCCCGATGAAGCAGAGGATCTGACGGATATCTACACGTTAAACACACGCAGCGAGGAAGAATAACCCACCCGAAAAGCCTCCCCTTTGTGTCAAAGGGGAGGTGGGTTGCGAAGCAACTCGGAGGGGATCAGACAATAGAGCGTTATCAGCGTTTGAGCGCTGCGGATTGCGTCCGTTTACATATATTGGACAAAAGATTTCGGCATCTTTAAAATTAAATAACAAAAAAATCACGAAAAAGAAGGGAAAATGAAAAATCCGGCGTATAATATAATGCAAAATAAAAATCAAAGTCCAAAAGCAAGCTCGGAGTGATGACAAAATGACAGTAAGACAGTTTGAAGAAGAGCGGGAAGCACGCGAGCTTTCTCCGTTTGCGTGTCTTTCATCAAACAGCCTCGGCCGCGCAAGGGAGGAGGAGCCGTGTGATATCCGCACCTGCTTCATCCGCGACCGCGACCGCATACTCCATTCAAAATCGTTTCGTCGGCTAAAGCACAAAACACAGGTGTTCATAGCGCCTGAGGGCGACCACTATCGCACGCGCCTGACCCACACGCTTGAGGTTTCGGGCATCGCGAGGACGATAGCCCGCGCGCTTCGGCTCAATGAGGATCTGTGCGAGGCAATCGCGATGGGACACGATCTTGGACATACGCCGTTCGGTCACGGAGGCGAGCGCGAGCTTTCCGCGCTGACTGACGGGAAATTTTCCCACAACATACAGAGCGTGCGCGTTGTGGAAAAGATCGAGCGCGGCGGCAAAGGTCTCAACCTAACCCGCGAAGTGCTCGATGGAATCGCCTGCCACAGCGGCGAGGCGAAGGCGCAGACGCTCGAAGGGCAGATTGTTGCGCTTTCTGACAGGATTGCATATATAAACCACGATATCGACGATGCCTGCCGCGGCGGTATGCTGCGCGAGAGCGACATCCCCGGGGAATATAAGGACATTCTCGGGCATCGCCACAGCAAGCGTATAAACACGCTCGTGCTCGACACGATCTCTGCAAGCACGGGAAAGAACGCCATCTGTATGTCTGACGAGGTATACAATGCTATGATGGGGCTTCGGAAATTTATGTTCGAGCGCGTCTATCGCGCAGATTATGCGCTCCGTCAGGAGGAAAAGGTGCGCGGAATGATAGCAAAGCTGTTTGAATATTACAGCCGCGATATCGACCGTATGCCCGATGAATACCGTGACATAGCCGAGCGCGATGGCGTAACAAGCGCCGTGTGCGACTATATCGCGTGTATGACAGACCGCTATGCGCTCAATGTCTATAGCGAGCTGTTTTTGCCGATTTCCTGGACGGGAATATAAAGCAATCAAAAATTCTGAATTTTTCATTTAAACGGAGGTGAACGTATGGCGTATCCGCGCGAATTTATGGACGAGCTTATCGCAAGAAGCGATATCGTCTCTGTTGTATCACGTTATGTGTCACTGACAAGGCGCGGCTCGGGAAATCTCGGCCTGTGCCCGTTCCACAATGAAAAAACGCCGTCGTTCAACGTTTCCTCGGACAAGCAGTTTTTCCATTGCTTCGGCTGTGGTGTCGGCGGCGACGTTATAAGCTTCGTTATGAAGATTGAAAACATAGAGTTCCCCGATGCCGTTGCAAAGCTTGCCGAATGGGCAGGTATGGAGGTTCCTCAATCGACCTATGGCGAGGGTGAGCGCAACAAGAGAAAACGCGCACAGGAGGCGTGCCGCGATGCCGCGCGTTTCTTCCACGAGCGCCTCAAGGCTGATGCCGGGGCAGAGGCGAGAAAATATCTTCTCGGGCGCGGTCTGTCTCCTGCGACAATAACGCGCTTCGGGCTCGGCTTTTCGCCTGATTCCTGGAGCGAGCTGCTCGATTCTCTCACCTCACGCGGATATTCAAAAACAGAGCTTTTAGAGGCAGGGCTTGTGACGACAGGGAAGGCGGGAAGGATTTACGACCGCTTCCGCGGCCGCGCAATGTTCCCGATTATAGACGTAAGAGGAACGGTAATCGGCTTCGGTGGCCGCATTATGGGCGACGGTGAGCCGAAATATTTAAACTCTCCCGAGTCTGCGGTGTTCAACAAGCGAAAGAATCTCTATGCGCTGAATCTCGCAAAGACGAGCAAGGCTGATTATATGCTGCTTGCCGAAGGGTATATGGACGTCATCGCCCTGCATCAGGCAGGATTCGACAGCGCGGTTGCATCTCTCGGCACATCGCTTACAGAAGAGCAGGCACACCTCATATCAAAATATAAGAGCCGCGTTGTGATATCCTATGACTCTGACAAGGCAGGACGCGCCGCGACAGAGCGCGCAATAGACATTCTCTCGCGCTCGGGGCTCGATGTGCGCGTGCTTGTTATGACGGGGGCGAAGGACCCGGACGAGTATATCAAAAAATTCGGCCGCGACAAATTCGCAAAGCTGATAGACGCCGCTCTTCCTGCGGCGGAATACCGTCTCGGCGCGGTGAAACAGGAGTTTGACCTCAGCGACGATAAGCAGCGCGTGATATATTTGAAATCGGCAGTCGCTCAGCTCGCGAAGCTTTCAAGCACAATCGAGCGTGAGATATATGCAGGACGCATCGCCGAGGAGACAGGCGTCTCCCGTGATGCCATAATTCAGGAGGCTGTGAGGGAGCGCAAGCGCTTGATCCGCGAAAAGAAGCGCGAGGAGGAGAAGAGAATTCTCGATCCCGTTGGCGCGATTATGCCGAAGGACCGCGAAGCGAGATATAAAAATCCGCGCTCGGCGGTTGCCGAGGAGGGGCTTATAACCCTCGCGGCAGGCGATGTCAGGCTCGCCCTGCGCGCGGCTGAGCGCATATCGGGGAAGATGTTCTCGTCAGAGCTTCTCGGGCGCGTGTTTGATGTGTGCATAACACGTGCGCGCTCAGGTCTTGAAACCGATATGAGCGTTTTCAGCGAAGGTTTTTCAGAGGATGAAACAGCCCATATCGCGGCGGTGTTTGCGCGAAACAGTGAGCTTTCGGCAGATGCGCTCGCTGACCTGATGGACATTGTCCGCGGCGAGAGTATCAAGAGCGAGGCGGATACGAGCGATGCAGCGCTGCTTGCGGCGGCAGAGTTCTATAGGAAAAAGAAGGGTGTCGGCAACACCTGAATATAAAAAAGCACTTGAATTCAAAATAAATAAAAAGGGGTTCATAAAATGGATAAGGAAAAGAAAGAAAAGACAATAACAGCGGTTGATAAAAAACAGATTCTCCGCGAGCTCATCGAAACGGGCAAGAAGCGCGGCAAGCTCTCTCAGAAGGAGCTGATGGACGTCGCAGAAGAGCTCGAGATGAATTCAGATCAGATCGAAAAGCTCTATGACACGCTTGAGCATCTCGGCATCGAGCTTCCGCTTGAGGAATTCATCGCAGACCTTCCGCCTGAGGATGAGATTATGGACGACATACCCGATGAAATCGGAGAGGTCGAGGAAATCCCCGAGGAAGAGCTTGCAGACAGCGCAACGCTTATGGAAGGTCTCTCGATTGATGACCACGTCCGTATCTACTTAAAGGAAATAGGCAAGGTTGACCTTCTCTCGCCCGAGGAGGAGATAGAGCTTGCAGAACGTATGGCAAAGGGCGATGAAGCCGCAAAGGTGCGCCTTGCAGAGGCAAACCTCCGTCTCGTTGTCTCCATAGCAAAGCGCTATGTCGGGCGCGGTATGCTCTTCCTTGACCTGATTCAGGAAGGAAACCTCGGTCTCATCAAGGCCGTTGAGAAGTTTGATCATACAAAGGGCTATAAATTCTCGACATATGCAACGTGGTGGATTCGCCAGGCAATAACGCGCGCAATCGCAGACCAGGCGAGAACAATACGTATTCCTGTCCATATGGTTGAAACGATAAACAAGGTCATCCGCGTTTCACGTCAGCTCCTTCAGGAGCTCGGGCACGATCCGAGCCCCGAGGAAATCGCAGAGGAGATGCAGATCCCGGTAAACCGCGTCCGCGATATTCTCAAAATCGCGCAGGAGCCTGTGTCGCTCGAAACGCCTATCGGCGAAGAGGAAGATTCACATCTCGGCGATTTCATCCCGGCAGAGGACGCGCAGGAGCCTGCAGAGGCGGCATCGTTTGCGCTTCTGCGCGAGCAGCTTGTCGATGTTCTTGCAACGCTCACACCGCGTGAGGAAAAGGTGTTGAAGCTCCGCTTCGGCATTGAGGACGGCAGAACACGCACGCTTGAAGAGGTCGGCCGCGAATTCAACGTAACGCGTGAGCGTATACGTCAGATTGAGGCAAAGGCGCTGCGCAAGCTCCGCCATCCGAGCCGCTCCAAGATGCTCAAGGATTTCCTCAATTAAAATACTACAGACAGATTTTCTCCATTCAACTAAAGGTCGCGAAACACAGTGAAAATAACAGATTCCCACGCACATATATTTCCGCAGAAGATAGCTCTCAAGGCGAGCGGTGCAACGGGCGAGTTCTATGGCGTCACAATGCACCACGACGGAATGGCACACACGCTGAGTGAACAGCTTGCCGCGGCAGGAATAGGAAGAGCTCTCGTCTGCTCCCCGGCGACGACTCCGCATCAGGTTGAATCAATAAATGATTTCATCGCGGAAAAATGCAAAAAATATCCTGAGTTTTTCGGAGTTGCAACGCTCCACCCCGATACGGAGGACACAGCCGCTGAGATTGAGCGCATTGAAGCTCTGGGGCTCCACGGCGTTAAATATCACCCCGATTTCCAGTGCTTTGAAATCGATGACGAAAAAATGTTTCCTACATATAAAATCCTTGAGGAAAAGGGCATACCCGTCCTTTTCCACACAGGGGATAAGCGTTACAGCTTCTCAGGGCCAAGGCGCGTCATCAATGTGATTGAAAAATTCCCTGACCTCAAGATTATCGCCGCGCATTTCGGAGGTTATTCCGAATGGGACGAGGCATGGAAATATCCGAAACACAAGAACCTCTATTTCGACACGTCAAGCTCGCTCTGGGTTATGCCTGTCGATGAGGCAAGAAGGTTTATAGATCATTTCGGAGCAAGCCAATTTATGTTCGGCTCTGATTTCCCGATGTGGACGCCGCGTGAGGAGCTTTCAAAATTCCTCGCAATCGGTCTCTCAGAGGAAGACAACGCGCAGATACTCAACAAAACATTTGAGCAGCTGTTCCGGATAGAAAGCTGAAAAATGACAATGCTTGCATATTCGTTGTAAGGCTCGTCTGCGCTCAAGACGATATTATGCACAAACCGTATATTCAAAGGGGAATATAACAAAATGTATTTTGATACACACGCACATCTTGATGATGAAGCGTTTGATGCTGACCGAGAAGAGCTGATCGGCTCGTTTGCGGAGGTCGGCGTCGGGCGCATCATCAACGCATCAAGTGATATGCCGTCGTCTTATGCGACGGTATCGCTTTGTGAAAAATATGATTTCATATATGGCGCCGTGGGGATTCATCCCGAGGCGGCGGACCGTATGGAGAGCGGCGATATTGAAAAAATCGCAGAGCTCACAAAAAAGAAGAACATCGTTGCCATAGGTGAGACGGGGCTCGATTATTATTGGGACAGCGTTCCGCGCGAGGTGCAGCAGAAAGCGTTCCGCGAGCATTGCGCGCTTGCACGCGAGCTGAATCTTCCGATTGTGGTACACGACAGGGAAGCTCACCGCGATTGCCTTGACATTCTCAAAGAATTTCCCGGAATACGCGCAGTGTACCACTGTTTTTCGGGAAGCGTGGAATATGCGCGCGAGCTTTCCAAGCTCGGCTTTTATTTCTCGTTCGGCGGCGCTGTGACGTTCAAAAACGCAAAGGCCGCGCCTGAGGTGCTGCGCAACCTTCCGCGCGAGCAGGTTATGCTCGAAACGGATTGCCCGTATATGGCGCCTGTTCCGTTCCGCGGAAAGCGCAACCATCCGGGATACGTTCCGCACATCGCGGCAAAAATCGCCGAAATATGGGGGATATCTCCTGAAGAGGTCGGCAGAATAACGACAGAAAACGCATTGAGATTTTTTAACATAAAATAAGGGGATTAATATGAATAAGACAAAAAGACCGTTCAGATTCCGCATCGGAATGAGAAATATCAAGACAGCGATAGCCGCAACGCTCTGCGCCATCGGATATCTTACAGCAAACGTTATTTTCGACACGAGCTTCGACCCGACATTCGCCTGCATCGGCGCGATATTCGGAACAGGAAGCGATATGGGTGATTCGTGGCTCAACGGCGGAAACCGCCTTTTCGGAACAATCATCGGCGGTGTCATAGGTATGCTGATGTTCAGGCTCTATCTGTTCTGGCAGCCGGGCGGAGAATGGTCGTTCAAAATTCTTCCGTTTATGTTTGTCGGCGTTGTCGCGCTCATCATCGCGTGCCAGTTCTTTCGCTGGCCGGGCGGCATCCAGCCGGGCGGCGTTGTGCTCAGCATAATTCTTTTTGCGCAGAACAACCCCGACACATATATATCATATTCGGTCGAGCGCATTATCAACACGGCGATAGGCGTTATCGTCGTGCTTCTTATCAACCATTTCTTCCCGCGTGAGAGGCTTCTTGGGATTATGTATACTCTCCACCTCCGCAAGAGACCGGAGGCCGAGGAGGAAAAGCTTGAAGAGCTCAAAGAGCTTGAAGAGCCTGAAGCCGCAGAGAGATAATATATTATGAGAGCATCGCAAAGAGAGGGCACACCGCCCTCTCTTTTTTGTTGCGGTATACACGAAAGACAGAAAATATCGCCGCGCTTTTTTATTTGCATGGCTTCGATTCAGTTTTAAGGTGCTGACCGCAAACACCTGTGTTTTTACACGGGTGCTTGCGGCTTCTTTTTTCGACAAAATATATATGAAAATATATTGACAAACGGATGTATATATGTTATATTGTATTTCACAATATCAAACTTAAAGTTTATTTTTACGAAACCCACTGCGGCGCACTCGTCACTGTGGGTTTTCGCCGTGAAATAAAGAGGTGAAAGCTGTGAATATCGATATAGGCGGACGAATAAAACTTCTGCGTTTGTATTATGGTCTGACGCAGCAGGAGCTTGCAGACAGATGCGAGCTTTCAAAGGGCTTTATATCCCAGCTCGAATCAAACAGCACGTCGCCGTCACTCGAGACTCTTTCGGACATTTTCGATGCACTCGGAACTTCGTTTGAAGAGTTTTTCGCGCAGACGGGCAGCGGTGCTCAGATTGTTTATAAAAGCGAGGATATGTGCGAAAAAGAGGACGAAACGGGCAAGATGACCTGGCTGGTTTCGACAGCACAGAAAAACTCGATGGAGCCGATAATGTATGAGCTGCTTCCGGGGCAGGAAACGCCCGTGGATATGCCGCATGCAGGCGAGGAATTCGGATATGTTCTTTCCGGGTCGATTGTGCTCCGCCACGGCACGCAGACACAGAAGCTGCGGCGCGGTGATGCGTTCTATTTCAAGGCCGATAAGCAGCACAGCCTGAAGAACCGCGGAAAGAGCGCAGCGACGGTGCTCTGGGTGTCCTCACCGCCGAATTTTTAAATTCGCGATAAATATTATACTAAACTTTTAGTTTTGAAACAGGAGACAGAGATGGGAGAAAAGATTTTAGAGCTTTCCGGAATATATAAGACCTTTGAAGGTCAGGATGTTTTAAACGGAATTGATTTATATATTAAAAGAAACGAGTTTCTGACGTTGCTCGGTCCTTCCGGCTGCGGAAAAACCACGCTTCTGCGCATCATCGGCGGATTTCTCACGCCGACAGAGGGCGATGTTTTCTATCTCGGAAAGAGAATAAACGATGTTCCTCCTCATAAGAGAAATATCAACACGGTGTTCCAGCGCTATGCGCTTTTCCCGAAAATGACAGTCGGCGAGAATATTGCCTTTGGCCCGAAGATCAAGAAATGGGATAAGGCGAGAATAGACCGCGATGTTGATGAGATGCTCCGCCTCGTCGCTCTCGAGGGCTTCCGCGACCGCGACGTAAGGACGCTTTCGGGAGGTCAGCAGCAGAGAGTTGCCGTCGCGCGTGCGCTTATCAACAAGCCCGACATACTCCTGCTCGACGAGCCTCTCGGCGCGCTTGATTTAAAGCTTCGCAAGGAAATGCAGATAGAGCTCAAGCGTATTCAGCAGGAGAGCGGAATAACCTTTATCTATGTAACCCATGACCAGGAAGAGGCGCTGACAATGTCGGATACCATCGTTGTTATGAACGGCGGTGTTATCCAGCAGATAGGCACGCCTCAGGATATATACAACGAGCCGAAAAACGCATTCGTCGCAGATTTCATCGGAGACAGCAATATCCTCTGCGCGACGATGAAGCGCGACCTTGTCGTAAACTTCCTCGGCTATGATTTCGAGTGTATAGACCGCGGCTTCGGCGAGGATGCGCCGGTCGATATCGTTCTCCGCCCCGAGGATGTCATATTGAAGCCCGTTTGTGAGAATCTTCCCTGCGGAGAGGTCGTTTCGTCGATCTTCAAGGGCGTGCATTATGAGATGCGCGTCGAGGTCAGCGGAGAGACAATCATCGCACAGTCGACGGTGAATTCCGTTCCCGGAACAAAGGTCGCGATATATGTAGAGCCGGAAAACATTCAGGTTATGCATAAAAGTGAGATGTCACCTGACAGGCGCAACAAAAGCGCGGCTGATATAGCGGAGGGTGAGAATTGAAAAAGAATTTGTGTTTGATACCGCTCTATGTGTGGTCGGCGGTCTTTATCGTGTTTCCGCTTCTCATAGTGCTCTATTATGCCTTTACGCGTGATGCATCAAGCGGTATGTCGCTGTCCTTTGAAAGCTTTTCGCGCCTTGCAGACCCGATGTATCTCGGCGTAATATTGCGAAGCTTCAAAATAGCAGTCATAGCCACGCTTGTGTGCATACTGTGCGGATATCCTGCGGCATATATCCTTGCAAGAAGCAATTCGCGCTCAAAGTTTATAATCGTCATATTGATGCTCCTGCCGATGTGGATGAATTTCCTCCTCAGGACATATTCGTGGCTGACGTTGCTCGAAAAGTCGGGGCTTATAAATTCGTTCCTCTCGCTTTTCGGGGTTGACCCGATAATATTCCTCGGCACAGAGGGCGCTGTTGTGCTCGGCACTGTATATAACTATCTCCCGTTTATGATAATGCCGATATACATAACGCTCTTGAAGCTCGATCAGAGCCATCTTGACGCTGCGGCAGACCTCGGTGCAAACCCGTTTCAGGTGTTTATGAAGGTTACGCTTCCGTTCTCGGTGCCGGGCGTGCTCTCGGGCGTTTCGATGGTGTTCGTGCCGAGCGTTACGACATTCGTCATATCACAGATAATGGGCAGCGGCAACGTAACGCTTATCGGTGACATCATCGAAAAGCAATACAGAGTCGTAAACGATTGGCATTTCGGCAGCGCATTGAGCGTGGTTATAATGATAATCGTGCTTGCGTTTATGTATTTCATAAACCGCGGCGATGTCGAGGCAAATAACGGAAACGGAGGCAGGCTGCTGAGATGAAAAAACTGTCTAAATGCTATATAGGGCTTGTCCTTGCGTTTTTATATCTTCCGATAGCCGTGCTTATGGTCTATTCCTTCAATGCATCGAAATCGCGCGGCGTGTGGAAGGGCTTCACGTTTGATTGGTATCGCCAGCTGCTCGAGAACGAATCCATAATGAGCTCACTCTATACGACGCTTATCTGCGGCTTCCTTGCGGCGCTCGTCGCAACCGTGATCGGCTCGATGGCGGCATACGGAATCGCAAAGGCAAAGAGCAAAAGCTCGTTCATTCTTTCCGTGGCATATGTGCCGATGCTTAACGCTGAGATAGTAACAGGCGTTTCGCTGATGCTCCTGTTCACGCTCTTCGGCCTTGAACTCGGCTTCTTCACGATGCTTCTCTCGCATATAACCTTCTGCATACCGTATGTAATACTCGCGGTATTGCCGAAGGCGCGCCAGCTCGATTGGAGCTTATACGATGCGGCGCAGGATCTCGGCTGCACTCCGATGCGCTCGTTCTGGAAGATAATGTTTCCCGAGCTTCTGCCCGGAATACTCACAGGCTTTCTCCTCTCGCTCACAATGTCGATTGATGATTTTATAATCAGCTTCTTCACAACGGGCAACGGAGTCAACAACCTCTCGATAGAGATATACACGATGGCAAAGCGCGGCATAAAGCCTGAGATAAACGCACTTTCAACCATTATGTTCGCGGTGATACTTGCGATATTGATTATTGCAAACGTCGGCGCGGCAAAGAAGGATAACAACAAAAAAAGGAGTGTAAGAATATGAAAAAGCTTATCGCACTTATACTTTGCGCAGCTATGCTGCTCTCACTCGCCGCTTGCGGTGACGACCGCGAGACGATAAAGGTCTATAACTGGGGCGACTATATCGCTCCCGGCGTTATCGACAAGTTTGAGGAAGAGACGGGAATCCGCGTCATATATGAGATGTTTGAGACAAATGAGGATATGTATACGAAAATCAAGAACTCAAACAACGCTTATGACGTGCTTATCCCATCCGATTATATGATCGAGCGAATGATTGCCGAAAATCTTCTTGCGGAGATCGATATGGCAAACATCACAAACTATGACAAAATCGATGCGGAATATAAAAACCTCTCCTTTGACCCGGAAAATAAATATTCCGTGCCCTATACATGGGGAACCGTCGGTATCCTTTATAACAAAACGATGGTGAATGAAGCTCCCACAAGCTGGGGCGCGCTCTGGGACGGGCAATATAAAGACAACATCATTATGATGAACAGCCAGCGCGATGCCATCGGCATAACGCTCAAATATCTCGGCTATAGCCTCAACACACTCGAAGCAGCCGAGCTCAATGCGGCAAAAGAAAAGCTCATTGAGCAGGAGCCGCTCGTGCTTGCGTGGGTCGTCGATGAGGTTAAGGACAAGATGATAGGCGGCGAGGCGGCGCTTGCGCTCGTATACGCAGGCGATGCCGTATATTGCAAGGGTGAAAACCCCGATCTTGAATATGTCATTCCGTCTGAGGGCTCAAACATCTTCTTCGATTCAATGTGCATCCCGGCAAACTGCGAAAACAAGGCAGGAGCAGAGAAGTTTATCGACTTTATGTGCCGCCCGGACATCGCAGCTGAGAATGCAGGCTATATCGGTTATTCATCACCGTCAAAGGCAGCACGTGAGCTTATGGGCGAAGCAGGCGAGGACCCGACTGCATATCCCGACATCACGAAATATGACCTTGAGATATTCTCCTCCCTCGGCGACAAGACAAAGATATACGACGAGCTCTGGACAGAGATTATAACCGTCAGAGGTATGTAATAACGTAAAACGCACGTACTTATTGCAAGTATGTGCGTTTTTTAGATAATATAACAAAGAATCTCTGTAATTGACAAAATAAATCGCATATGCTAACATAAGATTGACAAACAAATAACAAAGCGGAGTGGGGCAGAAAAGCGGAAAGGAAAAAGCCAATGACATTCCATCATGGTCAAAAGGCAAAAAACCCAATAAGGGAGAGTCTGGCACTGAATTTGCAAGAAGACTAATGGACGAAAAATATGGTAAAGATAATTACAAAACAGGTCCAGGCTTTGAATACAATAAGTTGGAAAAATATGGTGATAGAGGTGGACGATGAAAACAAAAATATATTTACTGCAACACTCTTATCAATATGGCGAAAACAATGAGTATGACGAGGTTAAAGTTCTGGGAATATTTAGTAGTAAATTGGCAGCAAAAAAGGCAATTGAGTTCTACAAAATGCTTCCGGGTTTCAAGGATTTTTCAGAAGAATGTTTTAGTATTGATATGTATACATTAGATGAATGTGAATGGCAAAATGGATTTTATGAATCAATGCAATAAAGCCAAAAGGGGGACATAAAGCCAAAAAAGTCAAAATGGAGGAGTCAAATGGCTCTGCAAATAGCTCCAAATGGCTCAAAACGGAGTGAGGGGGGATTAGGAATATGCACATAAAAAAAGCGATATGTCTTTTGCTGGCAGTAGCCATTACATCTCTAGCGCTTTTTTTTCTCGCTTGGGGCTCGATTTTCCTTGGGGGTTGTTTTTCAAATAAACCATCTAAACCGAAAATTGTCTATCATGAATTTCCTATTTGTCTAGAATATGAGGTCAATGGAAAATACACAAAAGTTGAGGACATTGTGGTTTGCAAGTTTGACGGTTTCGCTTTTAATGAGGGGAATGGGAAGTTCAGAAGATGGATAGCATACTTAAGGAGCGGAAATTCTCGCATCACTCTTTTTAAGGAGGATGATATTGAAATTTATTATTTTCCAATAAAAGAAGATTCAAGGCTCCCGGGCGTGTTAATGGGTGATGCAGAATTTTATACCGGCGGTATAGGCGGAACGTTTCCGGATGCATGGATTACAACCAACTATGATGATAAAACGGTGAATGACTATTTAATCAGTAAAGACGAACTGTTGGATAAATACAAAATTCGTCTCATCAGTTGGGAGTGTGCACCACCGATTAAAAATATATTCAAGGAATAACGGAACACATAACGCGACAGTGGGGACGTACATTTTTTGGCAGCATTTGATTTCGCTTAAACTTTTTGTCAGAGACGCAAACACCCGATACCATCCTTTGCGGATGATATCGGGTGTTGTTTTTATACACTCAGGCTGACGCCGAAGCGCTCGGCCTCTTTTGCAAGAATCTCGCGCAGAGCGGCGAGAGTGTCCTCTATCTTGTCGTTTACAAGCACATAATCATAATGCTTTGCCATGCTCTCCTCATATTCATAGCGGCGCAGACGCAGGTCGATGTCCTTTTCACCGCGACCGATAAGCCGCTCTCGGAGCACATCGATGCTTACAGGCTTTAAGTATATCGCAACGACATCGGAAAGTATTTTCTTGAGATTGAGCGTACCCTCGACGTCTATGTCCTTTATGAGCACCTTGCCTTCGGCTGTTTTTTCCTCCAGGATTTTGCGGCTTGAGCCATACATATTCCCGTGGATCGGGCAGGTTTCAAGCATCTCACCGCGCTCGACCATCGCGTTGAATTCATCGAGTGTGACGAAATAATAGGGGCGGCCCTGTTCCTCGCCCGGGCGCATTGCGCGCGTCGAGACCGTCGTCATAAGAGTTAGGTTGTTATATTCAGAAAGAAGCTCGTTGATGATAGTGTTTTTGCCGACTCCGGCACTTCCCGATATGATGATAAGCATATATACACCTCTCACAGATTATTGTCTTTTATAATACATTATTTTTCGCCTGAAATCAAGCAAAAACGTTGATTTTTCATATTTATAATGTTATACTAAAAGATAATTAAACTGGCTTATTGTGTCTTGCAAAAATAACTCTGCGAAATAACTCTCCGGTGAAAGGATTGATATATATGAAATATTTTGTTATGCTCGGCGACGGTATGGCAGACAGACCAATACCTGAGCTTTCCGGCAAAACGCCGCTCGGCGCGGCGAAGAAGCCGACGATGGACTATATCTCAAAGAACGGTGAGCTGGGGCTTGCCAACACTCTCTTTGAGGGAATGCCGACAGGCAGCGACATCGCAAACCTCTGCGTTTTCGGCTATGACCCGAAGAAATACTACACAGGCAGAAGCCCGATAGAGGCGCTCGGCCTCGAGATTCCGCTTTCAGACGATGACACGGTATTCCGCCTCAACCTCGTCAGCATCTCGACGGACGGTGAGTTTGAAGAGAAGACGATGCTCGACCACAGCTCCGACAAGATAACAAACGAAGAGGCATATGAGCTTCTCGACGCGCTCCGCGAACGCTTTGAGACGGATGCAATCAAGATGTATCGCGGTGTCAGCTATCGCCACATTATGATATGGCGCGGAATTGATTATAACTACACGATGATGCCGCCACACGATATCCTCGGTCAGAAGATTACGGAATACCTCCCGGGTGGACCTTATGGCAAGGAAGTCCTTGCGATGATGAAGGAAAGCTATGAGCTTCTGATGGCACATCCTGTCAATATCGCGAGAATGGAAAGAGGGCTCCGCCCTGCAAACTGCCTCTGGCTCTGGGGCGAGGGAACAAAGCCTCAGCTTTCAAGCTTCACGGAAAAGCACAAGGTTTCGGGTGCTGTCATAACGGCCGTTCCGCTCATAACAGGGCTTGCGCTCGGCATTGGGCTCAAGCCGTATTCCGTTGAAGGGGCAACGGGCGACTATTACACAAACTATAAAGGCAAGGCAGAGGCGTGTATCAAGGCATATAATGAAGGAAACGATTTCGTTTTCTGCCACGTCGAAGCACCTGACGAATGCGGACACGACGGTGATATCGAGCTCAAGGTGAAGTCCATCGAGAGAATTGATGAAGAAATCCTTGCGCCTGTCAAGAAATATCTCGATGAGAGCGGCGAGGACTATAGAATCCTTCTCCTGCCCGACCATCCGACGCCGATTGAAGCAAGAACCCATGTGATCGCGCCTGTGCCATATGTAATCTATGGCGCAGGAGCAGACAAAGCAAGCGGCCTTCCGTATACAGAGGCAGATGCGGAAAAGACAGGAAAGCTCGTTCCGCTTGCATATAACATTATGGAAAGATTTATTAAAGGAGAATAAAGATTATGGCTAAAGATAAGAAGGTTGAGCAGATTACCGATATGGAGGTAGACTTTGCGCAATGGTTTACCGATGTGTGCAAAAAGGCAGAGCTTATTGACTATTCATCCATCAAGGGTGTGTTCATCTATCGCCCTTATGGCTATGCAATCTGGGAAAACATCCAGGCAATTATGGATAAGGAATTCAAGAAGCAGGGCGTTCAGAATGTCTATATGCCGCTTCTCATTCCGGAATCACTTCTCCAGAAGGAAAAGGACCACGTTGAGGGCTTTGCCCCTGAATGTGCATGGGTAACAACAGGCGGAAGCGAGCCGCTCGAGGAGAGATATGCGATCCGCCCGACTTCGGAGACGCTTTTCTGCGAGCATTTCGCAAATGTTCTCCAGTCACATCGCGATCTTCCGATGAAGTATAATCAGTGGTGCAGCGTTCTCCGTTGGGAGAAGACCTCGCGCCCGTTCCTCCGCCACCGCGAATTCCTCTGGCAGGAGGGTCACACAATCCACGCAACAGCTGAGGAGGCAAAGGAATTTACAGAGACGATGCTCGGTGTCTATGCAGATTTCTGTGAAGACGTCCTCGCGATGCCCGTAACACGCGGACAGAAGACAGACAAGGAAAAATTCAAGGGCGCAGAGGCGACCTATACGATTGAATGTATGATGCACGACCGCAAGGCGCTGCAGGCAGGCACATCACATTATTTCGGCGACGGCTTCGCACGTCAGTTTGAGATTCTGTTTGCCGACCGCGACAACAAGCTCAAGAATCCGCATCAGACCTCGTGGGGCGTTTCCACACGTCTCATCGGCGGCATCATTATGACCCACGGCGACAACAACGGTCTTGTTCTTCCGCCGAAGATTGCGCCCGTTCAGGCTGTTATCATCCCGATTGCGGCACATAAGGAAGGCGTTCTCGATGCTGCGGCAGAGCTTAAGGCACGTCTTGAAAAAGCAGGAGTGCGCGTAAAGCTCGACGACAGCGACAACTCAATGGGCTGGAAGTGTGCTGAATATGAGATGAAGGGCGTTCCGCTCCGTGTTGAGTGCGGTCCGCGTGATCTTGAGAACGGCGAATGTGTTCTTGTCCGCCGCAACGACAGAGAGAAAATCACAGTCAAGCTCGAAAATCTTGAAAGCGCAGTTGCAGAGCAGCTTCAGGCAGTACACGACGGCCTCTTTGCAAGAGCAAAGAAGAACCTCGAGGATCACATCTATCCTGCATATTCTCTCGAGGAAGCGCGTGAGCTTCAGGAGAAGAACGGCGGCTTCGTCAAGACAATGTGGTGCGGCGAGCTCGATTGCGAGCTTGCAATGAAGGAGCAGGCAGGAATGTCCAGCCGTTGCATCCCGTTTGCACAGGAAAAGCTTTCAGATGTATGCCCGATATGCGGCAAGCCTGCAAAGCATATGATTTATTGGGGCGTAGCATACTAAGTCGTTCAAGTGCCTGCACTTGAGCGAAGTGAATAGTGAATAGTTAAGGCTTCCCCTTGAGGGGAAGCTGTCACCGCAGGTGACTGATGAGGTGTAGCCGATTTATCGGCGTGTTAGGCGTCAAACTAACTTTTTTGCCTCATCCGGTTTTGCTTTGCAAAGCCTGTCTTTCCCTTTTTTGGGGGGAGGCTCAAACTCAAATTTAAGGAGTTATACCCTATGAAAACATTGAAGAATAAGCTGACGGCGGTTGTTGAAGAGGCATTCGTCGCGGCAGGCTATGATAAATCTCTCGGTGCGGTCACGTTCTCCGATCGCCCCGACCTTTGCCAGTTTCAGTGCAACGGTGCGCTGACGGGCGCAAAGCTCCACAGAAAGGCGCCGATGATGATTGCAAACGATGTTCTTGCGCGCCTTGCAGACAACGAAATATTCAAAAGCGTAACGGTTGCGCCTCCGGGCTTTATAAATATCATCCTCTCCGATGAATTCATCGCAGAGGAGGCAGGTAAAATGGTTGAGAGCGAGCGCCTCAGCCTGCCTGTTATGGATGAAAAGACAATCGTTGTTGACTATGGCGGTCCTAACGTCGCAAAGCCGCTCCACGTCGGGCATCTTCGCGCGGCTATCATCGGCGAGACTTTAAAGCGTCTTGCGCGTTTCCTCGGTCACAACGTCATCGGTGATGTTCACCTCGGCGACTGGGGGCTTCAGATGGGGCTAATTATCTCAGAGCTTGAGCGTGAGCAGCCCTCTCTCTGCTATTTCGATGAGAGCTATACAGGCGAGTATCCGGCGGAATCGCCCGTTTCGATAGACGATCTTTCGCGCCTCTACCCTCAGGCATCCGCTCGCTCAAAGGAGGATGAGGAGTTCCGCGCACGCGCAATGAAGGCGACATATGACCTTCAGAACGGCAGGGCAGGCTATGTCGCGCTCTGGAAGAAGTTCCTCGAGGTGTCGGTTGCAGACCTCAAGCGCAGCTATGCGCGCCTCGGTGTTGATTTTGACAAGTGGCTCGGTGAGAGCGATGCAGATCCTTATGTTCCGGGGCTTCTCAAGACACTCGAGGACAAAAAGCTCACATACTTGAGCGACGGTGCGCTCATCGCAGACGTTGCAGAGGAGACAGACGATGAGCCGATGCCCCCTGTTATAATCAGCAAATCAGATGGCTCTGCCCTCTATGCGACAACCGACCTTGCGACAATCGTTCAGCGTATGGCAGATTTCAACCCGGACGAGATGTGGTATGTTGTTGACAGCCGCCAGTCGATGCACTTCAAGCAGGTTTTCCGCCTCGCTAAGAAGGCAGAGCTCGTGCGCCCGGAAACAGAGCTTTTCCACGTCGGCTTCGGCACGATGAACGGAAAGGACGGCAAGCCTTATAAGACACGTGAAGGCGGCGTTATGAGCCTTTCTGTCCTCATTGATTCGGCGAAGGCTGCGGCAAAGGAGAGAATTGATGCCTCCGAAACCGCGAAGGAGCTTTCAGACGAAGAGCGCTCGGCGATTGCCGAAACTGTCGGCATTGCGGCAATAAAATTCGGCGACCTCATAAACCACCGCTCACGCGATTATATATTCGATCTCGATCGCTTCCTCGCAACAGAGGGAAAGACAGGCCCCTATCTCCAGTATACGGTTGTGCGCCTCAGCTCACTGCTCGCAAAGGCAGAGGCAGCAGGTGCTCTTCCCGGAAAGATAATTGCGCCGGAGAGCGACACAGAGCGCGAGCTTCTTATAAAGCTCTTCTCTGTCGGCGATGTTCTCATCCGCGCATTTGAGGACAAGACACCAAACGCAATCTGCGAGGTAATGTTTGATGTTGCAGGACTCTTTAACCGCTTCTATTTTGAAAACAAAATCCTTGCAAACGAAAATGTTGCACAGCGTGCATCGTGGCTCCGCATTGTCGAGCTTGTGCGCAGAATGCTCATAACACTTCTCGATATCTTCTCAACAGATGTTCCGGAAAGAATGTAATAATCGATAAACTGCGCGAGACTTTCTCTTTCATAAAGCAAAGGTGATTTCAAATGGATAAAACTCTTTCCGACAAACCGATGTTTTCGAACCGCGATCTTGTGAACCTCACAATACCGCTGATTTTCGATGCACTTCTCGTCATCGCGGCAGGTGTTGTTGACACGGCGATGGTGTCGAGCGCAGGTGAGGCGGCGGTTTCGGGTGTTTCGCTTGTCGATTCGCTCAACCTCCTCTTTGTCACGATATTCAATGCGCTTGCGACAGGCGGTGTCGTCGTCACAAGTCAGTATATCGGCAAGGGCGATGTTGAAAACGCAAACCGCTCCGCGAATCAGGTTTTTTATTTGCTACTCTCCTTTTCTCTCGTGCTCACATTGCTTCTGATGTGCTTTATTCCGCAGCTTCTGAATCTCGTATACAGCGGAATCGAAGCGGATGTCTTTGAAAACGCGCGCACCTATTTTTTCTGGATACTTCTCGGCTATCCGTTTCTTGCAGTCGGTAACTGCTGCACGGCGCTTATGCGTTCGATGGGAAAAAACAGGCTTTCCGTCATTCTCACATCCGGCTACAACATTCTCAATGTAATCGGAAACGCTATCCTTATCTATGGTTTTGATATGGGCGTTGCAGGTGCGGCGATATCGACATCCTTATCCCGTGTTATATTCGCAATCGCAGGAGTGTGGATTATGCACGACCGCCACCTCAAGGTCTGTTTTGACAAGCTTTATAAGGTGTGCATAGATGGTGATATGCTCAAACGCATAATCATAATCGGAGGCGGCAACGGCATTGAGCAAGGTCTTTTTCAGGTTGGAAAGGTTCTTGTCGCAAGTCTTGTTTCCTCACTCGGAACAATTGCAATTGCCGCAAATTCCGTTGCCTCAACAGTCACTAATATCGGGTGGTCAACAATCGGTGCATTCTCGACATCGCTTCTGCCGATAGTCGGGCAATGTATGGGCGCAGGAAAGACAGCGCAGGCAAAGATGTATTCAAAGAAAATGTTCCGCGCTGCATCGGTTGCTGTCATAATCCTTTTCGGTTTAATTTTCCTTTTGCGCAATCAGCTTGTGCTTCTGTTCAGTTTTGAAGAAGAGGCGCTTCGGGAGGCGGCGTACTACACAGGGGTCGCATCACTTTTCACAATTCTTTCCGGCTATTCCTGGTCTTTTCTTCCTATGGCGACCTTCCGCGCATCAGGCGACACGAAATATGCAGTGTGCCTTGCTGTCGGAACGATGTTTGCTTTCCGTGTAGGGCTTGCATATCTGCTCAACTATTTATTTGATCTCGGGCTTCTTGCCGTCTGGATAGGTATGTGGACAGATTGGTTCTGCCGCTCCTGCGTAAACAGAATCCATTTCTATCGCGGAAAATGGATGAACAAAAAAGTAATATAGATAATTGAAAAACAAACGGCTTTCCTATTTGGGAGGAAAGCCGATGTTGAGGCTTTTATATGAACAAAACAAACACAATTTCACAACCTATGTTTTCAAACAGTCAGCTTGTTGCGCTTGCTGTTCCGATTGTCATTGATGCCCTGCTTGCGATTGCGGCAGGTCTCGTCGACTCGGCGATGGTGTCGAGCGCAGGTGAAGCCGCAGTTTCGGGCATCTCGCTTGTTGACTCGCTCAACCTGATGTTCATTCTTCTCTTCAATGCGGTGACAACGGGCGGTGTTGTCGTTACAAGCCAGTATATCGGAAGCCGCAATATCGAGCGGGCAAAATGCAGCGCAAATCAGCTTCTCTATGGCTCGACTGCGATGGCGACATTTCTTATGCTTGTGCTCATATTCTTCATTCCTCAGACGATAACGCTCGTCTACGGCGCTCTTGAAGCAGACGTTTTTGAAAGCGCGAAAATATATTTCTTCTGGACACTTATAGGATATCCGTTTTTCGCAATCGGTTCGTCCTGCACAGCACTTTTGCGTGCTCAGGCAAAGAGCTCGCTTGCGCTCTGGATTACGGGCGGCGTCAATATACTCAACGTCATCGGAAACGCCATCCTCATCTACGGCCTCGATATGGGTGTCGCAGGTGCGGCAATTTCAACGACTTTTGCTCGCTTGGTCTGGGCAGTTGCAGGTCTTATCATTCTCCACAACAAGGAGCTTACGGTTCATTTTGAAAATCTTCTCAAATTCAAGCTCGATTTCGATATTCTCAAGCGCGTTATGACGATAGGCGGCGCAAACGGCCTTGAAAACGGTCTTTTCCAGGCCGGAAAGCTTCTCGTTGCAAGCCTTGTCGCATCCTTCGGAACAATCGCAATCGCGGCAAACTCCGTCGCAAACACGCTCTGCAACATCGGCTGGACGACGGTCGGAAGCTTCGGAACGGTGCTGCTCACAGTCGTCGGGCAATGTATGGGCGCAAAAGAGACGGAGCAGGCGAAGATGTATACGAAAAAGATTGTAAACTTCTGCATTATCCTTGTCTTTGTTCTGTTCGGAAGTGTATTCCTCTTCCGCAATCAGCTTGTGCAGATATTTGATTTCGGCGAAGAGGCGCTGCGCGAATCCGCAAGAATAACGGGTATCGGTGCGCTCCTCACAATAGCATCCGTATATTCGTGGTCATTCATACCCGTTGCGGCCTATCGCGCTGCAGGTGATACGAAGTATGCAGTCATTCTCGCGGTGTCGAGTATGTTCACCTTCCGCGTCGGGCTTTCCTATCTCCTCGGTCATTTCTTCAATATGGGGCTTGTCGGCGTATGGATAGGTATGTGGGGCGACTGGACCTGCCGCACGATATTCAATGTCATCCGATACCGAAGCGGAAAATGGCTTGAGAAAAAGGTCATATAAAAATTTTTATAAAATTTTAGCTGTGAAATTTTGCGATGCGCTGTATATGGCGCATCGCATTTTTTGTTATGGAAGTGTGTGCTTTTATTTCCTTGTGCGGCAAAATATCCGCCGGTTTTCTGCATATATTAAAGCTTGAAAGGAGGAAAATATGCAAAAAACAAAAAATTCAATTAAAATTTTTGCCGCTGTTATCATATGTTTTTCATTTATAATAACGGCAAGCGCCGCAAACGAGCTCATACCGCTCGGCCATACGACCGGCATAGTTTTAAGCTCAGATGGCGCAATGGTTGTTGGTTTTTCCGATACAACGCTGCCGAGCCCCTGCAAAGCCGCAGGAATAAAGGTGGGCGACGTCATAAAAAGCATCGGCGGTGTGCCTGTGCATTCAAACGGGGATTTGCGCAAGGCTGTTCTCGCGTCATCGGGAAAAGAGCTTACGGTTGAGTATCTTCGCGACGGAAAGCTCTGCTCTGCGCAGATAACTCCGCAAAAAGGAGAAAACGGCGAATATGTCATCGGCGTGATGATACGCGACGGGCTTGCAGGCATCGGCACAATGACCTATTATGACCCTGAAACAAAAACCTATGGCGCGCTCGGCCACGGCGTGTCAGATGGCGAGACAAACGTGCTCATACCGATAGAAGACGGCTCGCTGCTCAATTCGACGGTTGCCGACGTCAAAAAAGGAAAGCCGGGAAGCCCGGGTGAGCTGATAGGCGAATATGAACCGAAAAACAGCTTCGCCGATATAAAGAAGAATACCGATTGCGGAATTTTCGGAAAAATCAGCAATGAAGCAAAGCTCGGTGAAGGTATGAAATATCCTGTGGCAGCAAAGGAAGAGATCAAGCGCGGCGCGGCGACTATTCTTTCAAACATCGAGGGCGATGAGGTCAGGGAATATAGCGTTGAGATAACAAGCATCTATTTTGATGGCGAAAAGACGAAAAATATGCTTGTCCGCGTGACAGACCCTGAGCTTCTCGCAAAAACGGGAGGCATAGTCCGCGGAATGAGCGGAAGTCCGATTTTGCAGAACGGAAAACTCGTCGGCGCGGTAACACACGTTCTCGTCAACGACCCGAAAAAAGGATACGCAATTTTTATAGAAAATATGCTTGACGCCGCGGCGTAAAAGTAAATTAAACAAATCGGGAATAGAAATCCGGTTGGATTTCTATTCCCAATTATGCTTTGAGTTTTTGTTCCTTTTCAAAGATATCGTTGGTCATATAAAAAACTGCAGAAAGCATTGATGGCGCTATTGTCTGTTTGTCGGTAAAAAACATACACAGATTGGGTCTCATTGAAATTCAATATGTGCAGTGCAGATATATTCGTTTGAGTATGATCCCCTAACGCCCGATATGCGCCGAGAGTGAGTCCCATGTTGGATTGAACATAATATTGCAGGCATTGACGGTCATTGCATTCAATGGCTACATTAGGAACAATTCCGTGCTGTTGACATATGCGCTCATACAAATTTCGCATACCGTTACCTTTGCTTGGCAGAATGAATACCTCTCCTTTTAAATCCCGGAAACTCAGCGTTTTGTTCACCAAAGGATTATTGGAAGCTGCCTTGACACAAATTATCTCTGTGCTGAGCAAAAAACGGTCCATATGTGCATACTTTTTTGCTTCCTCATCAATGATAACATCAAAACCATCTATATCAGTAATTGTATAATCGTTAGATATGATAAAGCTGATTTTTGGATTTTCCGTCTTGAACTGTGCGATTAATTCCGTAATCCATTTTGGTCTCGCCCGAATAAGCACCTTAATTTGAGATAGAGGTTGCGGCGTTTCCGTAATCTGCTCTATAACAGCGTTCATTCTTGATAAAATCGCACCTACCTCAGCTGCAAAAAGCTCTCCCTTTTCATTTAACCGAATACTGTTGGACGACCGGTCAAACAGCGATACTCCAATCTCTTCCTCTAAATGTTTGATTCCAACCGATACTGCCGAA
>JAFSIZ010000150.1 GCA_017439555.1 Oscillospiraceae bacterium
CAGGCGCAGAGCGAGAAACCATCCGCTGTTCTTATTGCCATAGCGCGCTACCTCAAACAGCTTCTGCATAAACCCTTCCGGAATATTATTGCTTGTGATTTCGACTGCATTTCCTGCGTTGACAACGACATCCCACGGTACTGTCTTGTCAAGATTCATCACGGAAAACGGTGTGCACTCTTTTCCGTCTGCACCGACAGCGCAGGTCGCGTTTCTGTTCATAAGCCCCATATTTCCAAGCAAACGCTTTGTGCCGCCGAGATTGCGGAGAACGGGGTCTGTGTTGAAATTGACCGTTGCACTCGTTCCCGTCAGCGGATTTTCAAATGTTGCTCCGCGCGCGAGGGAATACATCTTCTCAAGAGCATTAAAACTCTTGAAGGATGTAACATACTCATAGCTCGTTGCCGCATCGTTTGCTGCCGCCAAGGGCGCAGGAACAAGTGACAGCATCATACACACAGCTATAATAACCGATAATATTCTTTTGATTTTCATTAAAGTCACCTCATTTTTTTGATTGCACTTCAAGCCATCGGATATTTTCCGAAAAGCTTAATACCCGACCATATAGCAAGCTCACTTCATCTATCGCACCTTCCTCTCTTAATTTTCTCAAAAATTACTTTGGCTCTTTATAATATAATTTTATTTGTAACAGCTTTATAAATCTACCACACCCATTGTAAAATATGGCGTTTTATGTTATACTTGTTCCAAAAGCAAGATGCAAGGAGCTATGATTATGATACACGAACCCACAGTTATAACCTCTACTTCGCCGTTATTCTATCTGCCTCTTACGGCAGAAACATTGTGTACACGAAAACAAAATGAACTGCACTGGCACGACTATGTCCAGATGTGGTATGTATTCAGCGGCACAATGAAGCACACACTGGGCGGCAAAACATATTTTCAGACTCCCGGTTCCTGCGTTGTCGTTCTTCCATATGTCGAACACTCCATCGACACACTGGAATCAGAGGACACTCCCGTCGTCCTTTCAATTTCTTTTACAGACCGCTATCTTATCGATCTCGGTTATCGCTTTTTTTCTTATTCCAATAAACACGCACGGTTTGAAGAAAAATCGATTCCTTCATTCCATAAATTTGAGAATGAAAACAAAGAGATCGCTGATTCTCATCTGAGGAATATACTTTCCGAATTTTCGCGCAAATCAGAAATGGACTTTGGCAAAATTGCAACATACCTTACAAATTTTTTCCGCCTGCTCTGCCAAGAATCAGCTGATGACAACAATATGATATGCATCACAGAGAGAGCTAACTCTATCACAACCTCTATAAGATATATGGCAGACCATCTCGGAGAAAAAATCACACTTGACGATCTTGCTTCCGTCGCGATGATGTCAAGGCGTATGTTTACAGATAATTTCAAGGCTGTAACCGGCACTACTTCGGCAAAGTTTCTTCTCGCGTTAAGAATCACAAAGGCGCAGTATCTTCTTTTATTCACGCAAAAGAGCCTGAGCGAAATCGCATCCGACATCGGCCTTTATGACAAAGCAAGGCTCGTCAATGCCTTTTCGTCACTTATCGGTATGCCCCCAATAAAATTCAGAGAAAAATATACAAGGTGTGAAACAGAAAGAGATAAAGAGTTGCAAAAGCGCTGGGCGTGGCTCGATGCCTCTCCGTTCAAAAAATATAATCAGGTTGAAAAACAATAAAACCCACAGAAAGAATCCTGTGGGTTAAATAAAAGAATCCGGGATTTTCATCCCGGATTCTTTTTTCATTTGGTTTATTTCGCGATATAGTCGAGGATTCTCTTTATGAGAACTGCGACTTCCGCACGTGTTGTGTAATCGGTCGGGGCGATCTTGCCACTCTTTCCGTTTACAAGCTCTGCACTGATAAGAGCTGATACTGCATTCTTTGCGTAGTCTGCAACGGAAGCGAAGTCGGGGTAAGACACCTCATCCGTCGCCTCCGGCGCCACCTTCCCATCAAGGGGAAGGCTATTAAGTGCGCGGTATACAATCGTCATCATATCCTGACGTGTGATTGTATTTCTCGGAGCATACTTATTATCGCCAA
>JAFSIZ010000151.1 GCA_017439555.1 Oscillospiraceae bacterium
GAAAGCCCGGCCATAATCTCCGGAAAGGCAACGATAAATCCGACAATTATCAGGTTGAAAATCACCATAATCGGCACAAAAACTTTAAACTGTATATGCCTTGTCTTGTGTCGGAACACTTTCATTCCTGCATATGCACCTATCGCGCCTAAGCATAACGCACACAGCAGAAGCGCTTTTTCGGAAACGCGCCACGCGCCTATCTGCGCCTTGAACTTATCAAGCCCATATAGAAAAAACACCAATATATTCCATATCACATATATGATAATCAATATGTTTTCCATAGCTTTATCCCTTCATCGCATCCTGAGTTTTCTCAATATCTCCTCGAAATAACATGGAAGGTCCGACTCGAAATACATTTCCTCACCTGTGCGAGGATGAACAAATGTTACATTCTTAGAATGAAGGCACTGCCCCTCAAGCCCAAGCTTATCCCTTGCACCGTAAATCGCATCGCCGACAACGGGATGCCCTGTATGCGACATATGCACACGTATCTGATGTGTTCTTCCCGTTTCGAGCAGACATGAAATATAAGTAAATCCCGGATAGCGCTCAAGCACCCTGTAGTGAGTTGTTGCATTCTTTGAGTTGTGCTCCGTCACCGCCATTTTCTTGCGATCGGTTTTATGCCGCCCGATAGGTGCGCATACAGTGCCTGAATCGTCGCGTAGGTTCCCGATGACTATTGTGTGATATTCGCGGCGCACCGTATGCTCTTTTATCTGCTCTGCAAGGCCATTATGCGCAAAATCATTTTTTGCAACGAGCATAAGCCCACTTGTATCTTTATCGAGCCTGTGCACAATTCCCGGCCGCAACACTCCGTTGATACCCGAAAGCTCGTTTCCGCAATGAAACATCAGCGCATTGACGAGTGTTCCATCCCAGTTTCCTGCCGCCGGATGCACCACCATTCCACGAGCCTTGTTTATCACAAGCAAATCTGCATCCTCATAAACAATATCAAGAGGAATATCCTGTGCAATGATGTCAACCTCGCGAAGCTTTGGCAGCGTAACCTCAATAACGTCACCTGCGCGAAGCTTATAATTCTTTTTAAGCGCCAAAACGCCGCCGCCCTCAATGAGGGCCGCTGCGGCGTTTCGCGTCATATCAAGTTTTTCTGCAACGAAAACATCCAGACGTTTTCCGACATCTTCGGTTTCCGCTGTCAAAAAGCTTTTATTCATCTTTTTTCCCCGATTTTATATCATAGAAAAATATAATGTAGACAAACAAGAACACAGCTCCGACAGTTACGCATATATCGGCAACGTTGAACACAGGAAAGCTGATAAGCTCAAAATCGAACATATCAACAACTCTTCCGCCACGGAAGATTCTGTCAATCAGATTGCCCATCGCGCCTGCGAGAATGAGAGCTATTCCCCATGTACCGGTTCTTGATCTGATCTTTTTTGCCACAAGCACATATATCATTATGATACAGGCTATTATCGGAATGATTATCAGAAACGCTGTCTGTCCCCGAAATATTGAGAATGCCGCACCTGTATTCTCAACGAATCGCAGGTTGAACACATTTTCTATTATCGGGATTTTGCCGACTGATCTGAGAACTTTAACAGCCCAGAGCTTTGAGCCCTGGTCGGCCAGAACAAGAAGCACAACGGTTATAAATTGAAGTATCAACAATTTACCAATCTACTCCTTAAGCGTTTTTGACAACAGCCGTACATCTCGGGCAAAGCTCAGGATGCTCAGGATCAGAGCCTGCTGCAGCAGAGAACGTCCAGCAGCGCGGACACTTTATTCCCTCTGCGCGTGATATTCCTACCTCGATATCCTCAAGGCCTGCTCCGAGAGCTTCGTTCTTTGAAACCTCAACAGCAGATACGATAAAGAGCTTATCAAGATCTGTCTGTGCAGTGATGAAATCATATTCCTCGCCGTTTGCGGAGATTGTTACCTTTGCCTCAAGAGACTTTCCGATTTCTTTTGCAGCTCTTGCCTCTTCAAGCGAACGGTTTACGCGATCGCGCAGAGCCTGCACGCGCTACCACTTCTGCTCAAGAGCAGCATCGAGAATCGCCTCGTCAACCTTCGGCATATCGTTGAGCATTGCATTCTCAAGCCTTGCTCCGTCCTCGTGCGGCATTGCCTTCCAGATTTCATCGCTTGTGAATGCGAGAATCGGGCAGAGAATGCGGACGAGCGTGTCAAGAATCTTGTAGATGACAGTCTGTGCGCCGCGGCGTGATGCACTGTCAACACCGTCGCAATAGAGCCTGTCCTTAATAACGTCGAGATAGAAGTTTGACATATCAACAACACAGAAATTGTGTACCGAGTGGACAACTGTGTAGAACTCATATTTATCATATGCCTCGATGCAGCGCTTGAGAAGCGTGTTGAGACGTGAGAGCGCCCACTTATCCATCTCACAAAGCTCTGCGAACGGAACACAATTGTTCGGGTCGAAGCCTGCGAGGTTTCCGAGAATATATCTCGATGTGTTTCTGATCTTGAGATAAGTGTCGGAAAGCTGTTTGAAGATTGCATCGGAGCAACGCATATCCTGGCGGTAATCGGCCGATGCTGCCCAGAGACGGAGAACATCCGCGCCGTATTTCTCAATGATTTCTTCCGGAGCTACGCCGTTTCCGAGAGACTTATGCATAGCCTTACCTTCGCCGTCAACCGTCCAGCCATGGGTAAGAACCTGGCGATACGGCGCCTCTCCGCGAAGCGCGACAGCTGTGAGAAGAGAGGACTGGAACCAACCGCGATACTGGTCTGCACCCTCGAGATAGAGGTCAGCCGGCCAGCACTTCGGAGAATCGAGTTCCATTGATGCGATATGTGTCGAGCCGGAGTCAAACCAACCGTCAAGTGTGTCTGTCTCCTTGAAGAAATGAGTTCCTCCGCAATGCGGGCAAACATAGCCTTCGGGCATAAGCTCTGCTACATCGAGCTCAAACCAGGCGTTTGAACCCTTCTCACCAAATATCTTTGAAATCTTTTCGATTGTTGCATCATCACATACAGGCTCCTCACATTCCTCACAATAGAACACAGGAATCGGAAGACCCCAATGACGCTGACGGGAGATACACCAGTCAGCACGTTCGCGCACCATTGAAACGATGCGGTCATAGCCCCATTCAGGGAACCACTGAACCTTATCACAAGCTGCGACTGCTTCATCCTTGAACGCATCAACAGAGCAGAACCACTGATCTGTTGCACGGAAGATGATCGGACCTTTACATCTCCAGCAATGCGGATAGCTGTGAACGATATTTTCGGATGCAAAGAGCGCACCTGATTCCTTCATATCAGCAAGGATTACAGGATTTGATTCCTCAGTTGTCATTCCTGCATACTTGCCTGCATAGTCAGTGTGGTGTCCTGTACTGTCAACCGGAACAACTATTTCCATACCGTAGCGGCAACAGGTCTGAAAGTCTTCCACACCGAAGCCCGGAGCTGTGTGGACACAGCCTGTACCGGATTCCATCGTTACATAGTCTGCAAGGAGGAGACGCGAGGTCTTCGGAAGGAACGGATGATCTGCGAGCATATTCTCAAAGAACTGACCCGGATGATGATCAATAACCTCAAAGCTGTCAAATCCGCCGACCTTCATAACCTTGTTTGCAAGAGCCTCTGCCATAATATAGTTCTCGCCGTTGGGAGCCTTTGCGATGACATATTCCTCAGACGGATTGAGAGCAATCGCAAGGTTACCCGGGAGAGTCCAGACAGTTGTTGTCCAGATTACAAAATAGGTGTTTTCGAGGTCGATGCCGGAAAGCTTTCCGAGGTCATCGTTTACCTTAAACTTTACATATACTGTTGTACACGGGTCGTCCTTGTACTCAATTTCAGCTTCTGCAAGAGCCGTTTCGCAGACGGGACACCAGTGAACAGGCTTAAGGCCTTTGTAGATGTAGCCCTTCTTGTACATCTCACCGAAGATTTTAATCTCTTCCGCCTCAAACTTCGGATCCATCGTAAGATAGGGTCTGTCCCAGTCACCGAGAGCGCCGAGACGCTTGAACTGGTTTCTCTGAACATCCACAAAATTCTCCGCAAACTTCTGACAAGCCGTTCTGAACTCCGGAATGGACATATGCTTGCGATTGAGCTTATTCTTCTGTATGATTGCAGATTCAATCGGCATACCGTGGTTATCCCAACCCGGTGTGTACGGAGCGAAAAATCCCGCCATATTCTTGTAGCGGACGATAAAGTCCTTAAGGCACTTGTTCATAGCTGTGCCCATATGTATGCTACCGTTTGAGAACGGAGGGCCGTCATGGAGAATAAACGGAGGTCTTCCTTCGTTTTTCGCCATAAGAAGCGCATATAAATTGTCGTTTTCCCAAGCTGCAAGCATATCGGGCTCACGCTTCGGAAGTCCTGCGCGCATCGGGAATTCCGTTTTCGGCAGGTTTATTGTGCTGTTGTAATCCTGAGCCATTATCAATAACTTCCTCTCAATATATCTTATATTTTTTTATAATTTATTCGTCGTCTTTTATGTCATAGTCTGTGCCGAAGCGCAGGTTTTCAAAGACCACACGCTTGCGACGCGAAGGCTTTTCAGCTGCAGCCTCAAGAGCCGCCATTTCCTCTTCTGTCGGTATGTCGCTTTCAAAGGAAATCGTGTCTGCCGTCACTGTGCTTTCTTCCTCTGCAGGAGCAGCCTCTGCCTGCGGAGCTTTTTCAGCCTCTACAGGCTTCTCGGCCTCACGGGCAGCTTCCTCCTCCATCACCTTTGCATCAAGAGATCTTGCAATCTCATCGAGAGTATCTGACATCTCAGCAGATGCTGCAGGTGCTGCCGGTTCGCTCTTCGGAGGCTCAACAGCCGCCTTGAGCGCCGCGAATCTCTCACCCTCCGACGCAAACATCGCAGTTATGTTGTCGATAAAATCAGCTGTGGCCTTTCTGGCCTCCAGAAGCTTGCGCTCTTCAGCTTCTACCATAGCTGTAAGCTCGCGGATCCTTGCTCTTGCATCGTCACTTGCAGTTGCAAGCATTTCCTTGCTCTTCTTCTCTGCATCGGCAACCATTTCATTCGCCATATTCTGTGCAGTGATGAGAGCTTTGCGCATCGCTTCATCGACACTTCTGTAGTCTTCGACTGTGTCAGCAAGGAGCTTGAGCTTTTTCTTCAGCATCGTGTTCTCTTTAAAAAGCGTTGTATAATCTTCGCAGAGCGCTGAAAAAAGCTTGTCTACATCACTTATGTCGTATCCGCCGAACACGGCTTTGTCAAAACTTATTTCTTTAAGCTCGTTAGGAGTGAACATATCCCCAAATCACCTCATATTTATATATATTTAAAAAATAATACTGCGTATTACGTCTATAAGAAGATACGCAACCAGAACGGAAAAATCTATCGGCAGCCCGGCAAGAAAAGGAATTTTTCTCAACACGCTACGTATCGGCGCAAGAATGGGCTCTGTGACGTTATAGAGAAAGTCCATAATTCCGCCGAGATTCAACGTTGGAAACCATGATAGAATTGCACGCGCAATAAACAGAAACTCATAGGCGCGAAGGACTGCGTCTACAAATATCCGCAACAAGTTCACCAAGTCCATATTATGACCTCTTATGCTTTAAATCTCAGAAATAGAGACCGTTGTTCTCGAGCTCATCAATGAGATCGCCCTTGAGATCAACGTTATACGGGGTGATGATATATGTGTTGTTTGCAACACGCTTGATCTGCCCGTCGTTTGTATAAGCAACTCCGCTGAGGAAATCAAGAATGCGGCGCGCCGCCTCCTTGTTGGTTGACTCAAGATTGAGAACGACCGTGCGCTTTTCCTTGAGATGATCTGCAATCTCTGTTGCATTCTCATATCTCTCCGGCTTTACAAGCACAACCTGAAGCTGAGTTGTCGTGTGGATGTTTACAACCTTGTCATCGCGGCGTGACGGTGAGCTGTCACGTCTTTTTTCATCGGGAACAAATTCTTCAAAATCGTCTTCGTCTTCTTCGACCTTCGCCCACTCTCTGAACTTTTCCATGAATCCCATATATTTATCCTCCTGTAATAATTTATTTACACATAATGACGTGCGCCGAATATCCCCGTTCCCACGCGAACCATATTGGCACCGCACAGAATCGCATTACGATAATCGCCGCTCATTCCCATAGACAAAAACTCCATACTAATATTATCGTATTTTTTTGCCTCAATGTCAACAAATAATTGTTTCATTTTTGTAAAAAAGCGTTTTTGAGTCTCTTCATCGTCTGAAATCGGCGGAATTGTCATCAGTCCGCGCACGTGAACACCCGGAAGCTTTGAAATATTTTCGACAAGCTCGAACGCATCAGCCTCGTCCGCACCGCTTTTGCTCTCCTCGCCTCCGATATTGATTTCGACGAGAATATCCTGAACAATTCCGTGTTTGATGGCACATTTTGATATTTCAGCCGCAAGCTTGAGCGAATTGACCGACTGTATCAGCTGAACCTTTCCTACAATATACTTCACTTTATTCGTCTGTAACGTCCCGATAAAATGAAGCGGTGCACCTTCATATGCTCCCTGCTCATATTTTTCCATAAGCTCCTGCACGCGGTTTTCACCGCAGGCATCTATTCCGGCTTCCACAGCCTCGCGCACTCTTTCCGCGTCATTCATCTTTGTCGCTGCGACGAGCGTTATATCCGCGCCCGTCTTTCCGCAAAGGCGCGCTGCCTCGTCAATCTCGCGCCTGATTGCCGCAATATTTTCAGCTATCGTATTCATATCCCGTTTACCCTCATTTAATAATTTTCTTATTCTCAAGATTTTTCGCCGATACAACAATTTCATCATATAACAGAAGTGATTTTGTATCGCTGCTGTCGTATGCAGCTATATAATAGCTGTCCTTTTCAAATATGATCTGTATTTTTTTGAATTTGACCTGCGAGTCTATAAGACAATAGACGCCGTTATTTCCTTCCTCGTCAACACGCAAAGCCTCACGCGGAACCTTCAATCCCACATAGGTTTTAACCACAGCCAACGCTGTTGTATTTCTGACCTTCGTGAAATCTCCTATATGTGTGTTACACTCAAACACAACGAGCACCTTACCGTTTTCCTTGTCGGTAATACGAACAAGCTCACCTTCCACATCAGGAAGAGCCTTGTCCTGGAATTTCAGAGTCATCGTCGAACCGTCCTTAAGACGTTCTGCGCTCTCCTCATCCACAATCGCGGCAAAATACCATATGTTGCTCGATATAAGCTTGCCGATGGCATTTGAATCCGGTGTGGCATATTTATCACACGCCGCAGAGAACTCGCCCGGCGATGCATTCAGCACAAGCTCTGAGCCGAGCGCCGCCTCATACCCGTCAACATACTGTGAGAAATACCCCGCACTCGATGCATAGAGACGTTTCTTGATGGCTGCCCCTGCGCCGAGCTTGTCGCGTTCTGCGCGCAGCCCGTCTATTACTCCGAGCAGCTCTGATTTATCCCTATAGATATATTCGCGCAGGAGTGTCTGCATTTTAAGCTCTTCAACCATTGCGGCTGTTGACTCAGACACACCCTCCTGCCTCATTCTGACAATGCTTATCGCATATTCGGAAATAATATCATTCGCCGCTTCTATGTCATAGGTCTCACCGCTCTGGGAATACAACGTGCTCATCTCAGCTATCTGCTCATCAAGCTGTGCCGCCTGATGGCTTTTGTCCGCCGATGCAGCATCCGCATATACAACGGCAACGGCGCTGCCGTTGGCAACACGCTCGCCCTCATACATATTCATTTCAAGCACACCCGAGCCATAATTTCTGACCATAACGCTCTCATCGCGCACAACATAGCCTTCAAGCTGTATCGCATCATCGACCTCTGCGTGAACGGCGCTAACCGTGCGCACAGGATTATACAGCGCGCGGTATGCCTGATACCCGATATACGAACACAGAAGTACAGTCATAACCACTGTTATTATCCGCGGAATCGCGCTCTCTTTTTTCATATCCTATCCCGGGATATTCTGCGTTAACTCATAACGCACTCCTCCCGCACAACCTCCTCTTCCGTGGGTTCAAAATACCGCAGTGCACGCGACGGCACAACCGTGGATATCGCGTGCTTATATATAAGCTGCTGGCGGCCCTCGCTCACGAGCACAACCGTGAAGCAATCAAAGCCGCGAACAACGCCCTTGAGCTGAAATCCGTTGGTTAGAAACACCGTGACGCTCACGCCCTCAAGCCTCGCTCTGTTCAAAAAAACATCCTGCAACCCTGCTGTCTTTGTCATTTAAAATCACACTCTTTCAAAATATATTTACTATAGATTATATATCCTGAAATGAGATGAAATTTATCGAAGCCTGTAATAAGTCAGAAATATTTTCCGCCTTATCAACAGCAATCCAATTTGTAGATTTATTTCTTTTAAACCAGGTCATCTGGCGCTTTGCATATCTGCGCGATGCCTGTTTTATCTGCTCTGCCGCATCCTCAAGAGTGCATTTTCCTTCGAAATATGCGACAAGCTCTTTATATCCTATTGCCTGCATCGATGTTGCCTTCGGAGAAACTCCGGATTCCAGAATTTTCTTCACCTCATCCGCAAGCCCGCTCTCCATCATCATATCAACGCGGAGATTTATGCGGTCATAAAGCTTTTCGCGGTCTTCATACATAAGACCTATATAAACGGCATTATATCTTTTCGGCGCAGTCTTTGTCGCCTCATCGTGTTCCGTTATGGTCTTCCCTGTTGCGTGATAAACTTCAAGAGCCCGTATAACACGCTTCACATTATTTTCGTGTATCTGATCGGCACGCTCAGGGTCAACACTGCGCAGCATTTTATGGATATATGCCGCACCGTTTTTTTCATAGAGCTCAAAAAGCTCTTTCCGATATGCTTCACCCTCTTCGTGCCCGGCAAATTCCGTGCCGTTTATGAGCGAATCAACATATAACCCCGTACCTCCGACGATTATCGGAAGCTTTCCACGGCTGAGTATATCATCAACAGCCTTTCCTGCTTCTTCGACATATCTCGCCGCCGAGTAGCTTTCATCCGGATCAACCACCGAAATCATATGATGCGGTATTTCCTGCATTTCCTCTGCTGTCGGCTTGGCCGTTCCGATGTCCATTTCCCGATATATCTGCATTGAATCACACGACACTATCTCACCGCCGAAGTGCTTTGCAAGAGCTATCGAAAGCGCGGTTTTTCCGGAGGCCGTCGGCCCGACTATACATATAACCTTGTTATCAATCATAATCTAAACTGTTCTCTTGAACTTCTTTTCCAGTTCATTTTTCGTATATTCTATCATAACAGGTCTTCCGTGGGGGCAATATCTGATATCATCCTCAAGCAAAACTCTTTCCGCAAGCGCAAGAAGCTCTTCCGGAGAATTTTTCTGACCTGCCTTTATCGCCGCCTTGCACGCAACGGAATACATCGTTTCCGAAAGGATCTCAGGCAGCTCGATGCGCGCACCGCTTTTTAGAGTTTCCGCAAAGCCATCGAGCACAGAAAGCGCATCGTGTGCATCAATTCCATCAGGCACAGCAGACACAACAACCGAACCGTTACCGAAATCATCCACCTCAAAACCGAGCTTCGCAAGCTCATCGCGTTTTTCGAGTATGACCGCAGAGGATTTTGCATCAAGTGACACAATTTCAGGCGTCAGCAGAAGCTGAGATTGTATATCTCCGCGCGTGTTGCGGAGCTTTTCGAAAATAACGCGCTCGTGCGCGGCGTGCTTGTCAATAAATACGACAGCTTCTCCATACTCGACGATGATATATGTGTTCATCGCCTCACCGATATAGCGAAGGCTATGTGTCTCCTTCTTTTCCGATAAAATCTCCTTTTCTTCCCTCTCCGGTACAACAAGCTCTGTGACTGCAGGCTCTGCCTCTTTGCGGATAGGAAGAACGATAAGCTCTTCCTCATCCTCCACGCAAGCCGGTTCCACCGGCTTGGGCTCAGGTGTCCTTTTTTCCTGCAGTATTGCAGGCTGCGGAGATCTGAACGCAGGCGAAGAAGTGCCTTGAGCCCTTTCAAACTTCACAAAAGACGGCGCAGCCTTCAGAGCTGAAGGCGCAGGCGCCTTTGCCTCTTCCTCTTTCTTTATATAAGGCTCAAGCCTTGTCTGGTTTTCCGTTATGTTGTCAACAGGCGCAATCTTCGGCGCAGGCGGCGGTGTCACCGGGCGCTTCTCTGCCTGCTCGAGAGCAGACTTCACACCGAAATACACAAGGTCAAACACATCGCGCTCACGTGCGAACTTCACCTCGGTCTTTGCAGGATGCACATTGACATCAACCTGACCGAGCGGAATTTCCATCATAAGCACGCAGGTCGGAAACCTGCCTTTCATAATTCTTTCTTTATACGCATTGTCAAGCGCAACCGAAAGCATCCTCGATTTAACAGGGCGACCGTTGACAAAAAAGAACTGCATCGCGCGGTTTCCCCTTGACGCCTGCGGTGTGCAGGCAAAGCCGGTAACTGTCATTCCACGCTCGGAAAGCTCAACGCTGTGCATATTGTTTGCAAAATCACGCCCGAACAGCGCATACATACAGGACTTCACAACGCCGTCGCCGGGAGTGTGGAAAACATCTTTTCCATCCTTTATGAATTTTATCGAAACCTCAGGATGCGAAAGCGCTGCCGACTTCAATACTGTCTCAACAGCCGCAGCCTCTGTGGCATCCTTTTTCAAAAAGCGCATACGCGCAGGTGTGTTGTAGAACAGCTCTCTGACGATTATCGTCGTTCCGTCAGGGCAACCCGATTCGCTCTCGCGGATCACATTCCCGGCTTCAACGCGCACAGCTGTTCCCATTTCCGCAGCCGCTGCTTTCGTGATAAGATCTATTTTTGAAACAGAGGATATTGCCGCAAGCGCCTCGCCTCGAAAGCCGAGAGTTCCGATGCATTCAAGATCGTCTGCCTTTGAAATCTTGCTTGTCGCATGGCGCAGAAACGCCGTTTTTGCATCCTCCGGCTCCATTCCGCAGCCATCATCCGTAACGCGGATATATGCAATTCCGCCGTTCTGAATCTCAACGGTAACAGACGAGGAATGAGCGTCAATTGCGTTTTCAACAAGCTCTTTAACGACAGATGCAGGATTCTCAACGACCTCGCCTGCCGCTATCATATTTGCTATATGTTTGTCAAGCACATTTATGCGTGCCAAGAAAATCCCTCACCTTCAAAATATATTATTCTGCCTCACGCGCGCGCTTTGCAAGCTCAAAGAGCACGGATATCGCCTCGAGCGGAGACAGCGTGTTTACATCCATATGCGAAAGCTCGCGCAATATTTCATCTCCTGTGTGAGAGCGCACTCTCTCCTCGGGAATGATGAACTCAGGCTTTGCTATCGCACGTTCACCCTCAAGCCCTTCGAGAATATCGCGGGCACGGAGCGTTACCGCATCGGGTATGCCTGCGAGGCGCGCAACCTCGATACCATAGCTGTCATCAGCACTTCCGCGTACAATCTTCCTTAAGAAGGTTATGTCAAAGCCGTGTTTTTTAACGGCAATGTTATAGTTTTTAACACCATCAAGCTTTCCTTCAAGCTCTGTAAGCTCGTGATAGTGAGTTGCAAAAAGTGTTTTTGCGCCGATACACTTTTTATCCGAAACATATTCTATAACGGCGCGTGCTATTGCCATACCGTCAAACGTCGATGTGCCTCTTCCGATTTCATCGAGCACTATAAGGCTACGCTTGGTCGCTTTCCTGATAATCTCAGAAACCTCGCTCATCTCAACCATAAAGGTGGATTTTCCCGAGGCAAGGTCATCCGATGCGCCGATGCGCGTAAAAATCCTGTCAACAACGCCTATCTCAGCACTCTTTGCAGGCACGAAGCACCCCACCTGTGAGAGAAGCGTTATAAGCGCAACCTGACGCATAAATGTCGATTTACCGGCCATATTCGGGCCTGTAATTATCGCCATACGGTTTTCACCGCAATCGAGATTTGCATCGTTCGGCACGAACAGCACATCTTTCATAACACGCTCAACAACAGGGTGTCTGCCGTCTTTTATAACGATTTTCGCGCCGGAATTTACCTTTGGTCTGTTATAACCATAGCGCGCAGATACAGAAGCAAAATTTGAAAGCACATCGAGAGCAGCTATCGCAGACGAAGTTCTCTGTATGCGCTGTGCATTCTCTCCGACACGCTTGCAGATTGCGCGGAACATCTCATTTTCAAGGCGGAAAAGCTTTTCCTGCGCACCGAGAAGCCTTGCTTCAAGGTCCTTGAGCTCTTCAGTGATATATCTCTCTCCGTTTGCAAGCGTCTGTTTTCTTATATAATGCTCAGGCACATCGCCCATATTGGATTTTGAAACCTCAATATAATAGCCGAAAACGCGGTTGTATCCTATTTTCAGATTTTTGATACCTGTCTTTTCCTTCTCACGCGCAGTCATCTCCGCGAGGTATCCGACACTGTTTTCAACCATAGAACGAAGCTCATCGACCTCTGATGAATATCCGTCACGTATTATTTTGCCATCGTGGGTCGAAACGGGAGCCTCCTCGCTTATTGCATCCGTTATCAGGCTATGAATATCCGACAGCACATCAATATCACAGGTTATATCGCGGAGAAGCTCTGCCTCAAACCCGGCAAGCTTCCGCTTTATCTCCGGAAGCACAGAGAACGACTTTGCCATCGACACAAGATCGCGCCCGTTTGCAGCGCCATAGACCACGCGCCCGAGCAGACGCTCTATATCAAGCACAGGGCGCAGCATCTCGTTTATCTCCTCGCGTGTCATCGGCTCATTGTAAAGAGCCTGAACCGCATCAAGACGGCGATTTATCTCTGCGACATTCATAAGCGGCTTTTCAAGCCAGCTTCTGATAAGACGCCTGCCCATCGCTGTTTTTGTCTTATCTATCGCCCATAAAAGCGAACCGCGGTTGTCCTTGCCGTGCATCGTCTCGCATATCTCGAGGTTTCGGCGCACGCTCTGATCGAGGAGCATATATTCCTCACGCGAATAAAATTCTATTTTGTTTATATGAGAAAGGCTTGTTTTCTGTGTGTTGTGAAGATACGCCAGAAGAGCACCGACGGCGTTTACCGTCGCGCTGTTTTTCTTAAAGCCAAGCTCTGTTACATCTTCGACGCCGAAATGAGCAAGTATTGCAGATTCTGCGTTATCATCATCAAACGCAATGTCAAAGCTCTTCTCGATATTTACATTGAGATTCAATTTTATGTAGTCACATGAAAAGGCATCCTGCGCAAAATCGAAATTCACAAGTGCCTCGCTCGGCGAAAACTTTACAACCTCTCCTATTATCTGCTCGGAAACATCCTCTCCCGAAAGATAGCAACAGCTGGCCTCACCTGTGGAAATATCTATAAAGCACACGCCTGCGCTTGTGCCGATAAGGTATATACTGCAGATATAGTTGTTTCGTGTTTCATCGAGCATCGTGTTTTCGATGACTGTGCCCGGTGTGATAATGCGCACAATATCGCGCTCAACAAGTTTTTTCCCTTTGCCCGGCTCTTCTGTCTGCTCGCATATTGCAACCTTATAACCCTTTGCTATGAGGCGCGCAATATAGCCTTCGGCAGAATGATGCGGAACTCCGCACATCGGCGCACGCTCCGCAAGACCGCAATCCCTGCCTGTCAGCGTAAGCTCAAGCTCTTCTGACGCAAGGCGTGCATCATCGAAAAACATCTCATAGAAATCTCCAAGGCGGAAGAACAGGATACAATCTTTATTCTGCTCCTTTATCTTCAGATATTGCTGCATCATCGGAGAAAGCTGTTCCATTTCATTACCCACTTATCTGTAAATTTAGACTAATTCGCCATACATTCCCCACTTTGAGGAATCTGAAATTTTTGCCTTTGTGAATGTTCCCACAAGGCTTTTTTCGCCCTTTACATAGACAGGGCGGTTGCTCTCGCATCTTGCAAGCAGGTTATAGCCATCCTGCTCCTCCTGAACAGCCTCGACGAGCACTTCGACCTCTGCTCCCAGAAGCCCTTCACTCTTCTTCGCCGTTATCTCGTCCTGCAGATCAAAAAGCCTCTGGAATCGCGCGACCTTCTCGCTTCTCGGGATTGGGTCTTCCATCTCAGCAGCAGGAGTTCCGCTGCGCTTTGAATATATAAACACGAAAAGCCCATCAAAACCGATGTCTCTGACAAGCTGCATCGTGCCCTCAAAATCCTCGTCAGTCTCGCCCGGGAAGCCGACTATAACATCACTCGTAACAGAAATGTCCGGCATTTTGCTTCTTGCATATGCCACAAGCTCACGATATTTTGTGCTGTCATAGCGGCGGTTCATAAGGCCGAGAATTCTGTCGCTTCCCGATTGGAACGGCAGATGGATGTGGTTTGCAACCTTTTCGCATTTTGCCATCGTATCGAAAAGGCGCGGCGTCGCATCCTTCGGATGGCTTGTCATAAATCTTATCCTGAAATCTCCCGGTATTGCGTTGATAAGCTCAAGTAGCCCGGAAAAATCAATATCTGCATCAAGATCGTTGCCATAGGAATTTACATTCTGCCCAAGCAGCGTTACATCGCGGCAGCCTGCCTCTACAAGGCGCGTCACCTCGTCCACTATCTTCTGCGGATCGCGCGAGCGCTCGCGACCTCTGACATAGGGAACAATGCAATAGGTGCAGAAGTTGTTGCAGCCATACATAATTGAAACCCAGGCCTTTGTCGTGTCCTTGCGGAGCACGGGAAGCCCCTCTGCGATAGCGCCGTCAGACTGTTCGATGTCAAACACACGCTTGCCTGTTGTCAGCGTGCGGTGTAAAAGCTCAGGGAATCTCGGGAGTGCGTGAACCCCGAAAACAAGATTTACGTGGCGGTAGCTCTTCTTTATCTTCTCAGCCATCGCAGGCTGCTGCACCATACATCCGCACACTGCAATAACGCAATCCCTTTTCCTCTTGACGTGTATAAGCTGGCCGACGTTGCCGAGCACCCTCTGCTCTGCGTGCTCACGCACGGCGCAGGAATTTATTACTATAAGATCGGCATCATTTTCATCCGACACCTGAGTATATCCCATTTCCTGCAGGATTCCGCGGATAATTTCGCTGTCCGCCTCATTCTGCTGACATCCGTATGTATCGACAAAGGCTGTCGGATTTTTTCCTTGATTAAGCTCTGCCACAGCCTGGATATATTCCTGCTGGCGGCAAAGCATCTCTTCGGACAATTCTTTAACTTTCATTGTCATATGTCGCTCATGAGCGCAGCTCCCGTCGCCGTTGCATATTCCGAATGCTCAGGAATTATGAACTGCACGCCGTGAAGCGCCCCTACCCCCTTAAATATTTCTTCTGCCTGGGGAACGTGTGTTAGATTTCCCGTCAGAACAACGTTTTCTGTATTTACATTCTTTGCGGCAAGCGCTGCCATAACGCCAATCGTCTGGAATACCATATTGATTATGCCAAGCGCAATATCGCCGTTTGTCGCAAGGTCGCTTATCCTTCCGAAATTGGATGCCGTTATCGCACCTGCAAGAGTCTCGATCTTTTCGCGGCTTATGTCGCGGATATGAAGGTCAACATTGTTGATGTCTCCGCTCTTTGCAACCTCGATGAGATCATCAAAGCCGCGTACATTGAGCATACGGTTTGAGAGCCCGAGAAGCGTTCCGCCTCCTATTCCCGTTCCGCCGAGATGCCTGACATTATCGCTGCTTGCAGACACAAACGCAGTTCCCGTTCCCATACTTACAATAACCGCATTATCAAGCCCACTGAGAAAAAGCCCGCCCTTTCCGACTGCAAGAAACTCTTCTATTCTGCGCGTTTTTATGCCGAAAATCTCAGTCTGTTTCTCTTCCGAGCCAACGCCCGTTATCATAACGCGCTCAATATCGGAAATGTTCAATCCGTTCTCATTCAGGAACTTTCCAAACGCACCGTAAAGCGATGCGCGCGGGTCACTCGCCTTGACTATCAGCGGAGAAAAAATCTCCCCGTTGCGATATCCGATTATCTTCGTTGTGCTTCCGCCTATATCAATACCAAGTATACTTTTCATAATAATCCGCCTCCGGAAATAACCAACAAATAATCATTGTACATTATACCACATTCCGTAGATAAAAGAAATAGTTTTCTGTGATTTTTATTTAAAATTTACTTGTCATTAATACCCGGATTTGCTATAATAATTTTTGAAAATATTTTCCCGAAAGAAGGTCTTTTATTATGAAAACCGGATTTTCAAAAATCTGTATAAATCCTCCCTACGGTGCCCCTATTATCGGATATTACGAAGAACGCCTGACAAAAGGAATGCTTGATGATATTTTCGTCCGTGCCGTCGCTTTTGATGACGGTGAAAAGAAAGCAGTTATCATCGCGCTCGACATCTGTTTGATTGCTCAGAAATATTATGATGCGATGAAGGATGCTATCTGCGCTGCAACGGATCTTGATCGCGAGGCAATTTTCATCAACTGCTCACATACCCACACGGGCCCGCTTATCGGCAAGGATTTTGCCTCAGAGCTAAGAAGCACAGAAACTTATGATAAATTTCTCATAGCAAGCGTGCGTGATGCCGTTATCTATGCGCTCGCTGATCTCAAAGAAACAAGAACAGAATCAGCAAAAGGCGAAGCTAAAAACATCTCCTTTGTTCGCCGCTACAGAATGAAGGACGGCTCCGTTGCAACAAACCCGGGTGTCAACAACCCCGACATCGACCACGCGCTCGGAACTCCGAACGAGACAGTAAAGCTTGTCAAGCTCGTGCGTGAGGGTGCTGACGATATCTATATTGTCAACTTCGGCACACATCCCGATTCTGTCGGCGGCGACTATATCAGCGCTGACTACATCGGCTTTGTCTGCGACATCATCGAGCGCGCTGTTCCCGGAACAAAATGCATCTTCCTCCAGGGCTTCCAGGGCGACGTCAACCACGTTAACGTCCACCCGACAAAGGGCGAAAGCGCAATTTCGAAGATCGATTTTGACAGCGTTCCGAGAAGCCACGCACACGCAGAGCATATGGGCAGAATCATTGCAGGCGCAGTTCTCTCCATCTGCTCGATAACCGAAGAAATAAAAGCCGATAAGATCAGCTATGCAATGTCGCGTGTTGAGCTTCCGTCACATCAGGAAAACGACAGGCTTGAGGAAGCGCGCCGCATCTGGACGCTCCACGAGCAGGGACGTGACGACGAGCTCCCCTTTAAGGAAATGGCTCTCACAACTGCGATTGCAGAAGCAAAGAGAATTGTCAAACACGAAAACGGACCTGCATCATATCCGTTCTGGCTTTCTGCCATCAGGATAGGCGATCTCTGCTTTGCAGGTATCGGCGGCGAGCCGTTCACGGAAATCGGCCGCCGCATAAGCGATGCATCTCCGTTTGCGGAAACAGTTCTCTGCTGCCTCACAAACACCGCAGGCGGATATATCCCCGTCAGAACAGCATATGAAGAGGGCGGCTATGAAGCAAGAAGCTCCTCCCTCGCTCCGGGCGGCGATGACATCATCGTTGACGGCATGATGAAGCTTTTTGACAGCCTTAAATAATTCAGAAGCTCCGTTCTTTTGTGAATCGGAGCTTTTTTGTATGCTGTTTCAGTGCGAACTTTTTTATACTGATAATCCCGTTTATTTGTCTTGTGTTTTTTACATTTTTCTGCTATAATGGTTTTAAATTTATACTTTGAAAGAGGGATGTAATTATGAAAACAGGATTTTCAAAAATCTGCATTAACCCCCCGTATGGCGCTCCGATCGTCGGCTACTATGAAGAGCGTCTGACAAAAGGCATTCTCGATGACATTTTCTCACGCGCAGTTGCTTTTGACGACGGCGAAAACAAGGCTGTTGTCATCGCTCTCGACCTCTGCCTCATCGACAGAGAGTATTATGACGCAATGAAGGATGCAATCTGCGCTGCAACAGGTCTCAAGCGCGAAGCTATCTTCATCACCTGCTCACACACCCACACAGGTCCGCTCGTAGGTAAGGACATCGCTTCCGAGACAAGAAGTGACAAGGCATATGATGATTTCCTCATCTCCTGTGTACGCGACAGCGCAATCTATGCTCTCGCTGACCTCAGCGAAACAAAGGTTTCATCCGCAAGAGGCGAGGCAAAGAACATCTCGTTTGTACGCCGCTACAGAATGAAGGACGGCTCCGTTGCAACAAACCCAGGAGTCAACAACCCCGATATCGATCACGCACTCGGAACTCCGAACGAGACAGTAAAGCTCGTAAAGCTTGCACGTGAAGGCGCTGACGATATCTATATTGTCAACTTCGGAACTCACCCGGACTCTGTCGGCGGCGACTATATCAGCGCTGACTACATCGGCTTTGTCTGCGACATCGTAGAGCGTGCTATCCCCGGCTCAAAGTGCATCTTCCTTCAGGGCTTCCAGGGCGACGTCAACCACGTTAACGTCCACCCGACAAAGGGCGAGAGCGCAATTTCAAAGATCGACTTCGACAGCGTTCCGAGAAGCATCGAGCACGCAGAGCATATGGGCAGAATCATCGCAGGCGCAGTTCTCTCCATCTGCTCAATCACAGAAGAAATCAAGTCCGACAAGATTAACTTTGCAATGTCTTGCGTTGACCTTCCGTCACATCAGGAGAACGACAGACTTGACGAAGCTCGCCACATCTGGACACTCCACGATTCCGGCCGCGACGATGAGCTCCCGTTCAAGGAAATGGCTCTCACAACAGCAGTTGCAGAAGCAAAGCGCATAATCGCTCTTGAAAACGGACCGGCTTCTTTCCCGTTCTGGCTCTCAGCTCTCAAGATCGGCGACCTCTGCTTTGCAGGTATCGGCGGTGAGCCGTTCACAGAAATCGGCAACCGCATCAACGAGGCATCTCCGTTTGCTGAGACAGTTCTCTGCTGCCTCACAAATACATATGGCGGCTACATTCCGGTTACCTCTGCATATGCAGAAGGCGGTTATGAAGCAAGAAGCTCCTCTCTCGCTCCGGGCGGCGATGATATCATCGTTGACGGCATGATGAAGCTTCTCAATTCGCTCAACTAATTTCACACACAGATACCAAAACAAGCGAAAAATCCCTTGAAACTCGACGTTTCAAGGGATTTTATTTCTGCAAGTTGTTGCTTTTTTTGAGAGTGGAGATTTTGTAAAACTTCTTTTTTATCATTTCTCCGCCTGTGGTCTCATGCCTTTTTCGACAGTCTGGGCAATATTCTTTACTTTCTTTTTCTGCTTCTTTGCCTTTTCAAAAAATTTATATGCACCGCCGAGCGGATGAGCTATATAGCAGATGACATATTCAGCCTTTTTCAGCATCCATTCGTTTCTCCATAAAATCGCATACCTTTTCGGAACCGTTTCAATCCCCTCAGGATATATTGTATCCGAATAATCATAGCCGTCATCACGCGGAGGATATGCAAGTACAACAGAATAATTTATGGCCGGATATTCTTTTTTCAATTCCCGAAGCGCGCGCCTGACCTCTATGTCAAAATCTCCGTTGTTTCCGACATAGAAGGAATCAACTCCACACTCTCTTATCAAGGTCTCAATTTCCTTGTAAAGAACATCGTAAACCTTGCCCGTGACAGTTCGGTGCCCGAAAAATGTACACGCCGGCATTTTATCTACCTCCTCTGTTTTTTTGCTACTTATTCGATTTTCTCCTGTTGTGCTCACGGCAGAGCAACTGGCAATTTGAAACCTCAGTTCTTCCACCCTCGCACCAAGGTGTTATGTGGTCTGCTTCCATCTCTTCAAGCTCCCAATGTGATTTTTCTCTTCTCTCTGCTTTGCAATGTGGACAGATACCCTTTTGCGTTTCATATACCTTTCTTTTCATCACATCTGTAAATGCTCTTATATTGAGATGCTTCTCCTCGCCGCTTAAAAGATATTCATATATTCCGCTTCTTTTTGTTATATCATCATCCTGCATAAGCTCCGAGATTCTTTTTTCAAGCTCTGCCGGGTCAAATGAGGAATTTCCGTATCTGTTATACAAAATCCCCCATTCGAGTCCCTGCATCTCCTTTCGGTATTTCGGAAAAACTGTCTGCACCCACGCCATTACATTCTGAAAATAAATCCACAATTCGCTTGCATTTGTTTTATTCTGATATTGCGACATATAATCTTCAATCTCGATTCCTTCACGCTCTGAAATCCATTTCAAAACCGTTTCGAGATAGTCCTGCCTGATGGGAGTTCCTCGCATATACTTGCTTGCAATCTGATATGCAGGGCAGGAATTTTTGCTGAAATATGCCTTTGCATTTGATAACCACGCCCCCGTATAAACAGCGTTGCGAAGCTCCTGATTTGTGAGCTTTTCGCCTGCTATGTTTATTATTTTAAACCAGTCAAGCTTTTCACGGTCATTCCCTCGACATATATAAATCATCAGCTTGTAGTTTAATATCTGCTCCTTTTCCGCCGTTGTGAGATTACCAAAGGCTCTGTGATTTATAGAAAAATCGCCGCTTACATACTGGCATATGCTTATTGTTCTCTGCTGTCCATCTAAAAGTTCATAGTTTCCGTCGGGATTTTCTGCCCAATACATAACATTGAGCGGAAAATCCTTTTGTATTGTCTCAATGACAGCATCCCTCTGCTTATCACGATATACAAACTCTCGCTGAAAGGCAGGTCTTACATTCAACCTTCCGCCATATGCAACAACGCCGTTTTCTTCGCTGTCGAGGTATCCCTCATAAATTTCTCTTACTGTCTTTTCGGTTAATTCTATTTCCATAACGTCACTTCCTTTTACGAATAAGTATTCTTTTGTATAGACCTTTGCCATTAACAACAGGAGCATCGTATCTTGTATGCATTTTTTTCAGATGATCTATTTTTCCATCTCCACCTCTATCGGTTGTCCATATCATCTCAAACTGTTTCGGATTGTATTTATAAAGAAACGTAATCGGCACACCCATTACTCCATCATAATCGCAGGGAATGTCAGCAGTTTTTGAAACCTCAATAGCATCATAGTTGTCATACTTCGGATATTCTTCCGGATTGAAAGTTTTCCATAGAAGGAGCTCTTCGTGTCGCTTTGTGGTATCCAGATTTGTAAACCAGCAAATATTTCCGAGACTTCTCCATTTTTGACCCGTTTCATCAATCCAAAATCTCGTTTCTCTTGCTTCGTAATAATCCGGCACAGTGAATGACATATCACCTGCATAATATCCAAGCCACAGTTTGTTGTCTTTTAACAGTGAAAATATCTCCTTATACGTGATCGCATTTTGATTCCCGATTATAATGAACTTTTTCTCATATTCCATAAGCTGTGCAACGTATTCGCGAAAAAGTGAAAACGGCGGATTTGTCACCACTATATCGGCTTCCTTCAAAAGCTCAATACATTCTTCGCTTCTGAAATCACCGTCACCACAAAGCTTTACAAGAATGTTGTTTTTGCTTTTTATAAGGTTTTCAACATCGCTTAAATCCGTTGCGCCGTCCCCGTTTAAATCCGGGACTTCGGAAATTTCAATCTTATATGCCGCTTTTCCTTCTTTTGCAATCCCGTATTCGGATTCATCCCAACCCGAAAGGGCAATCTGCGTGTTTGCAACGGGTGAGGTTGCATAGCAGGTTGCAATCAGCTTTTTTATTCCGAGTATATTGAAATTCATCGCAAAGTATTTGAAAAAATTGCTTTCATAAGGATCGTCACAGTTACAGAAAACTGTTTTACCTTTGAAATATTCCTTATAATGCTTCAATTCGTTTTCTATATCGGAAAGCTGAGTGTAAAACTCATCATTTTTCGCCTTACTTGCTTTATGCAAATTCTCGTTTTTTGCCATATTCTATCCCCACGTTTATCAGAATATTGTCGTCCTTGCATTTAAGTTCTCTCTGAAAAGCTCATCCGAAATGCTTATAACCTCTTTTTCGGCTTTTTTCACAAACGCTTCAAGAGGCGTAAGGTCTCCATTGATATTCAGATATGTAACATTTACGTCCGCAAGTAAAAGAAGTCCTTTACTCGGTGCAACGCGACACATAACCGTATAATCTATGTCACGGTTGATTTCATAAAGCTCAGATAAAATCTTAATCGCATTTTTGTTCGCTTCTCCCTCATTGCAGACAAAAAACTCCTTTACGCCGCGATTGAGAATTAAATCGTTCAACGTCTTTTTTAACTTTTCTTCTGCCCTCTCTGGTTTCTCTATGTCTCCCCAAAGCACACAAAACATAACATCCCCCTCCTTTAACGATAGTTGTGAAACGACATTTTTATCATTATATCATCTATCACCACACATTTCAAGGTTTATGTGGGCAATGTTCTAACATTATTTCACTTTGTATAGGGTAAAATATTACAAAAGGCAGGTGAAGGTAATGGAGGCAAAAGACTTCGCATTAAGATTATCAAGACTTAGAAATGCAAAAGGAGTGTCAGCTCGGGATATGAGTTTGTCGATGGGGCAAAACTCAGCTTATGTGAATAACATCGAAAATGGAAAGGCATTACCGTCACTTACCGGCATTCTTTACATCTGTGAGTATCTCGGAATTACTCCGAGTGAGTTTTTTGATATGGAGTCAACAAACCCGAGCAAGACCGATGCAATAGTCAAGGATTTAAAAAGGCTCTCAAACGAGCAGCTGGAGATAATCTCCGCCCTCGTCAAAGAGCTTCTCAAAAACAAATAATGCAAAAGGCTATCCGCGCATAACGGATAGCCTTTTATGATAAAAGCAAAAAGCGCAGTGCAAATCGCACTGCGCTTTAAGTTTATTTTGATTTAATTGTTTTTAATGAAGATATCAACATTCTGCGAATTGTCCCACATTCATTTTTGTACTTTTTAAATAAATCTTCATTCATGCAATCAGTATCAAAAAGCAATTCTAACCAATATTCCGTTTCGTAACATTCTTTTTGTGCAATTTCAAGTTTGGATATAAAATCATTCTTGCTCTGTGCGTATTGCGCTTCATGAACGTTTGCACCTATTGACGTTGAAGACCGCAATAGCTGATTAATCAATACGGACTCTTTTTTATCGACTTTCATTTTTCTGCACAAAAACACAATATTTTTTGCAAAAGCCTTTGTTTTATCTCTCAAAATACTATCAGCCACTTTAATCACACTCTCTTCGTCATCAACGCTAATTTTAAGTTTTATTCTACACTTTGTGCAGAGTGATATTTTCAAAAATGAAAGTTTTATTAAAACCTTCGGTTTTAGTGGTATTTTATTCGCAACAAACTGCCAAAGGCAATATCACTCGGCAAAAGCCGAATATAACTGCAATGCAATACCACTCGCCACAAGGCGAATAAAACTCCCCAAGTGTCAGGGACGACACTTGGGGAATAAATTTTAGCCAAGTCTTGACTTGAGGCCTTCGAGCTGATCGTACATTTCCTTCGGCATTCTATTGCCAACGCTCTGAATCTTTGCATAGAACTCTTCGAGGTTCGCTGCATCTTCCTTCCAGAGGTCTGCATCAACAGAGAGGATTTCCTTGAGGATATCGAGAGTTACTTCGTCCTCAATGCCCTCACGGTTGATGTCCTCAGCCTTCGGAACATAACCGATTGCTGTTTCGTCTGCGCCGATTTCATCGTCGCAACGCTTGAGGATCCATTCGAGAACACGGAGGTTATCGCCGAATCCCGGCCAGAGGAACTTGCCGTCCTCATCAGTTCTGAAC
>JAFSIZ010000152.1 GCA_017439555.1 Oscillospiraceae bacterium
GAATGGAACCCGAAGGTGTATATGAATACTCCGAGAGGTGACATTCGGGCAAAACAAGCGGAAAATCCCTTGAAACTCGATGTTTCAAGGGATTTTGTCAAACTTTGATTCAAACGCAAAAGTTGCGGGCGGATAATATCCCCCCTACAATATATTTTCTCTGCTTGCGGTCTCATGCCTTTTTCGACAGTCTGAAACTGACTCCGTTTAAAAAACGGAGTCAGTTTGTCACTTAAACGCTATTATTATGAAGCTTGTTTTTTTGACAGATCTATTTCGCGGTATAATCGAGAATTCTCTTAATGAGAACTGCGACTTCGGCGCGTGTTGTGTTGTCGGTCGGTGCGATTTTGCCGCCCTTTCCGTTTACAAGACCGCTTGCGATAAGTGACTTGACTGCATCCTTTGCATATTCTGCAACAGCTTCAAAATCAGAATATTCAACGTCACCTGTCTCAAGCTCAACCTCAAGTGCTTGGAGTGCGCGGTATACAATCGTCATCATATCCTGACGTGTGATTGTATTTTTCGGTGCAAACTTATTATCGCCGATACCGTTGACTAAGCCTGTGTTGCGAGCAATTGCAAGCTCCGGAGCAAAGTAGTCGGAAGCCGCTACATCTGCAAAGTTCTCTTCATTCTCGCTCTCAAGCTTGAATGCACGAACGAGGAGAAGTGCAAAGTCTGCTCTCGTGATGTTTGCTGCAGGTGAGAAGGTATCCTCACTTGTGCCCTTTATTATTCCTTCGTCTGCAAGTGCGTTGATTGCATCTGCCGCCCAGGCGTGTGCGCCAAGGTCAACAAAACGCACTTTTTCTGTTTCGCCGTCATCCTTTGACGGAGCATCCGTCTTGTCGTCTGTCTTGTCGTCTGACGGGGTTGACGGAGCCGGAGCAGCTCCACCGCCACCACCTGCGCCGCCTGCAGAGCCGCCGGACGTGCCCGGAGTACTCGGTGTTGAAGGTGTGCTCGGCGTCTGCGAGCCTGCGCCTGAGGTTGAACCATAGACTTCAATCTCAAAAACAGTTGTGTTCTCGCGGCCATCTTCATCTATCGCCGCAACAACAAATCCACTTTCTCCGAGCTGAGATGCGCCGGGCTTCCAGGTCACTGTTCCTGTTACCGGGTCAATTGATGCGCCGCGCGGAGCTGTGCGAAGCTCGTAGACAACGTTCTTACCTATCGGGCTTTCTGCATTGACAGCAACGCTTACAGCACTTTCAGCAGAAGTAGAAATGTCTTTCGCTACCGCATTGAACACAGGTGCATCGTCTGCGATTACCGAAAGAGGAATCGCGAAGGTCTGTGACTTTGCGATATTATAGGTGTAGCCGCGGCTGAGGTCAGCTTTGTCAACGAATCCCGAAATCACGCTGACATCACCAAGCCCTATAACAACATTGCTTCCTGCGCTTTCTGCGCTTACTATTCTGTATGCGCCGTTCTGCTTGCCGTTGTTATTGATATAGATATATCTTCCGACAAGATTGTCTATATCTGCCTCATCATCAAATCTCACTGTTATGAAGTTCTCATCCGTAAGTTCTTTCGTGAAGTCCATAACTTTTCCGGTGTATCTTGCGGTTGAAGCATTTTCGCCGATAATATCTCCGTCGTTGATGTAGGTGTAGATATTTTCTTTATCTGCATTTACGGAATATACGCCGACAAAGCCGCGGAAATCAAAGCTTACATCATCATCTGTTATTGTATAGGTTACTGCGTTGTTTGTTGCGTAGATTATATAATCCACTCTACCGGACTTAAGCTCTACCCTGACAGCCTTGACGATATCGTTCTCCTCTTCCCTGCCTTCCTTGATGACAGGAGAAAGGCTCGTTGCGTTTGCAATATATTCCTCACCCTTATATGGCTGGAGGAGTGATGTATAGAGCGTGTCGAGGTTTGAGCCTGCGCGATGGATGAGCATATAGTCGAGACCCTTTACGCTCTTGTTTGATGAGGTTCTCGGTGCATATCCTGTCGCAATGCCGACACCTGAAGGTGTCCAATCGTTGAGCGCAGTAAACTTGATGTTGAGACCCTTTGAGTCATTGACCTGCTTGTTGAAGTCTGTTGCTTTGAAGTTGACAGAGAAGTTTCCGTCCTCGATGTTTTCTGCTCTGTTTACATTTTCAAGCCATGTGTAACCGCGCGGATACTTTGTCGTATACGCTGCTGTGTCTGTCCTTGTGTTCGGGTCATCGCCGTATGGCTGTTCCGGACTTGCATATGTGCCGACCCAGTTGCCGTTTTCATCCTTCTGCGGAACAAGCTCGAGATCCTCTGTTGTATAACCCATATACGACTGAGTGTGGAAGCTATAGGTATGCTCATCGCCGCCCTTTACGCGGAAGAAATCAAGCGTATAAGCAACTTCGCTTGAAGCCTCAACCGTAACTGCCGTTCTGCGATATATGTCTGTTGAGGAATATGCAGACGGTGCCTCGACATCAATAAGCTTTACTTTGTCTGTGCTGTCATAATGCAGCGGAGTTCCGCCATAGATACTGTTCTGTGAATCGTTGTTTACAACAACGGTGTTGTGCGAAATCGTCGCATTTGCCCACTGCCAACGGTTGGGGTTATAGCCTGTATCCTCAGGGTATCCGAGGTCCGGCATAAAGTTGAAGCCATAGGCATCAACACCGAGAGCAAGCATATCATAGTGGCCGTGTCCACCTACACGTCCGTAATACATCCATGTGTCATATCTCTGCTCGGAGCTTGTGCTTGCTGTCGCGCCCTTTATAAGCTCGCCGCCGCGAAGAACAGCAAGCCCAAAGCCTGTGAGGTTTTCGCTTTCAAGCGAAATCTCACCATATGTTTCGATAACATCCTGTATCTTTGCCTTAAGGCCATCATTATCTGTGAAGATATCGATATAGACATCATCGAGATTGCCTTCCATATAGAAATAATAATTCTGTGCAAGAGCAGGATCGCCCAGCATATTATATGCGCGGAGCATCTCTGTCGGATACGCAACGAAGCCTTTGCTTGCCGTTCCGCCCGAGTCGCCGAGCTGGATACTGTATCCATCACCAAGCGTAAGCTTTATGAAGGAATTGAACATCTTTCTGTATTTCGGATTCTCAAAAAGGTTGAGTTCGCTTTCCGCTCCATAGCGATAAAGCGTTTCTGCAACATCGAGACCGTTTGTAAGCCAGAGCGCATTATAGCCGAGGCCGACTTCATTTCCAAAGCCGTCGCGGTCAACATCCGCAATATACTTAAGGAGCATTTCACCGCCTGTGTTTGCTATATCGCTTCTGAAAGACTTATCATATATCGGATCTGTAACGCTGATTGTTGTTATCGAGCTGAGCCCACCAAGCCACGAAATCATTTCGTTTGTCTCAGGCTGAGTGTCGAGAGCCGCGGCCGCAAGCGCAACAGTATTCTGGTGCATACCGAAGTTTCCGTTTATCTTTGCTGTTTTTGCTGCCTTGAAGGCCTCTCTTACAATTCCGTTTTCCGCATTCTCGCGGATCATATCTGCCGATGTCTTCGGATTGTCAAGGCCGAGCTCAGCTGCTCTCTTTGAGAGATATGAAATGACCTGACTGTCTTCCATCATCGGATAGAACGCATCATATGCACGTATGAATTCTGTCGCAAGACGTGTCTCCCAGATATTACCGACAATCTTGCCCGAATAGTCACCGCCGTGGGAATGTGAATAGTTAAGGCTTATTTTCGATATATCAAATGCAGGATAGACGTCTGCAATTCTGTCGAGAAGGATTGCACCCGCTCTGCCGTATTTTTCCTCTCCCGTATAGAGATATGCATCACGGATATCCATAATTGCACGTGTCATAAAGGATTTTGTCGGGCCGTTCACATCCCAGAAGAAATGTGCATAGAGCGCAATCGGAGCCCATTTCGGGCAGGTCTTTGTTCCGTATGTTCCGTCAATTTCAGACCAGCCAAAGCCGTCATCCACCATCCAGACAGCTGCCTTTTCTGCGTCAATACCAAGCTCCTCGCCAATTCTCGGATAAAGCTTATTTACAAGATATCCCTCGCCGCCGGCATCGATGATTTCCTGGTTTTTCTGCAATGCAAGCTCGCGATCAAAGGTTCCGTCCTCTGTGATACCAAGCTTATAGAAGCTTTCGAAATCGTTCGACGGGAAGAGATTCTTACACTCAGGGCACTGTACCTTCCAAGGATTGCGTATCGGATCAATTACCCACGAATACATTCCGTGTGTCTTCTGAAGATTTGTTCTGCAATAGGGACAGGTGTAGATCATATCAACAGGTGCATTGAGCGTGGTTATTGAATATGAACGCGGCACACCTTCAACAGGGATGCTGTCGTAAAGCGTATCGATGTTTTCAAGCCACTTATCTGCAGCCGAGCTTGCAGTCTGTGCAAGAGAATTTGCCCAATCATATTTCGATGCGTTGCGGAGCGCATTAGCGCGCATCTCACTTGTATAAATCGTCGGCTTGGTTTTCTGCGAGCTTGAAATCGCGCCTGCTTCACATTCGAATGCTTTGCCTTCGATTTCAACAGAAACCCTAATTTTGCCTTCGCCTCTCGAAACATAATAGACAACTCCGTTTTCATCAACAGCTACAATATCCGGAGTGAGGCTTTCATAGCTGAACATTGAATCTGCGATGTTGACCGTTTCGCCGTTGTTGAGAAGACCTGTCACAACGAGCTGTGAGCCGTCTGCATCGAGAGCGGAGACAACATAATCCTCTGTTTCCGCAACTATGGATGCAAGCTTTACATTTTCGACGGTTACAGTCTTTTTAACTGACTTTTCGATGCCGTTGAAGATTACCTTCGCCGTTATGTCAGCCTTTCCTTCCGCAAGAACACAGAGAACGCCGTCCTCAATCTTTGCAATGCTCTCATCGCTCGAGCTGTAGCTTACTGTTATGTCTCTCGGAAGTATTTCGCTTCCGTCTGAGAGGAGCGCAGTCGAGACGAGTGTCTGACGTCCTCCGACAATATATATCGCATCCTCGTCTATATTGACATCGGCTTTGTCATATGTGAGGTTGTTTACTTTGATTATCTTCTCGCTTTCAAAATCAACGCCATCAATTTTTGCCGCAACTGAAAGCTTTGCATTTCCGGTTGCAACCGCTTTTATCATATCTCCGTTTACAACCGCATATTCAGGTGTTTCCGAAATAACGGTTGCACCAACTTCAAGAGCGCCGCTTCTGTCATAGACCGGAAGAGAATATTCCGCGCCGTTGTTCTGAGTTACAGAAACCGTAAACGGCTCAGTCTCGCCTGCAGCAAGCTCGTTTCTTGAAGTATTGATGTTGATGTTCTTGATGCCTGAGAAAGTGCCTGTTCCTGTGAAAATTATAATTCCCGGATACATATTTGCGCTTCTTCCGTTACCCTTGCCGTCTCCTGCCTTCGTTGCGGTAAGAATGAGGGTATGTACACCTTCGGAAAGCTCTATTGAGCGCATGCGCTTCATTTCTGCCTGAAGTGTGTCGTTTCCTGCATCATAGAAGCAATATTCACCGATATATTTATTGTCAATATAGAGATTTGCCGTTCCGCCGCCTGCATAGCCGCCGCCCTGGAACTCGATATCGTAATAGCCTGCTTCCCCGATTTCAAAATCGAACGCAACGGCATTGTTGATATCCGAGCTTACCTGTATACCATAAGGTTGATAGCGTATCGTTTTTATCGACGGAGTTGTGATGGTTGTGTTCAGAACATACCCGTTTGTGTCAAATGTAGATGTCTGGACACTCGCAGCCTTCTGCGCCTTGAAGTCGACAATCTTCTTTTCGTATATCGGTGTCTCCGTCACAGGAATCGAGACTGTCTTGTCAACCGTCTTGCCTTTATATGTAACACTTACCTTGATCTGCGCTGTTCCCTTTGCAACAGGAGTAACTATTCCGTCTGCCGATACTGTTGCGACAGATTCATCAAGAGATTCAAACGCTACCTCTGCCGCCTGCATATCAACATCCGTATCATCCGACATCTTTGCCGAAACGGAGAGCTGCTTGCCGACACTGTCGGATACAAGGATATATTTGATGGTTTCTGTAATTATTTCGGAAATTTCCGGAATGATAACCGAAACTTCGATTGTGTCGGTAAATTCTTCGCCGTTTACAGTTGCCTTGACAGTAATTGTCGCATTACCGACGCCCACTGCATTGATTTTCCCGTTTGCCGCAGTTGCAACGGATGCGTCTGTCGTTTCATAGGAAACATTCATTGCTGTTGCCGGCTTTCCGAAGAAAAATATTCTTCCATCGGCAGTGTTCGCCGAAAGCCCGATTTCAACCTCAGTATCCTTGACGATGGTTGTATTTTCAATACCTGCAGTAATGCCTGTAATATTCGCTGCCTTCTTTACAGGAGTGAAGCTGTATTTATGGAAATAGTGGCTTGAGTTTGCACCGCCGCTCGGGCCCGACGGAGAGAACACAATACTGTATTCCTTTCCTCCGGTAAGCTCAATGCCGTTGAGCTTATGTTCAAACGGAGTTACAGCATCACCTGATGCGTCATATGTATCAATAGTTCCAAGATAAGTGCGTTTGCCTCCATCTATAATGTGAATATCCGCATATCCGCATACCGAATAATGACCTGCCCACGCGCTTACGTTATAGATTCCCGTTTCCGGAACGGTAAACTTTATTGCAACACCGCCATGTTCAGAGGCATTTACCTCATTGTTGCGTGTCGGTATTGACCAATACGGCTGAGCCGCGCGGATTGCGCTCGTTGTACCGCAGATATAATATTGATTTGTTGTGTTTGCTTCGTCAATTGCCCAATTTGCACCCTTCGTAGAGGACTTAAGATAGAAGCGTACACCGTCGCCCGAAAACGCAGTTGATTTATCAATTGTTGCGAGATCAAGCTCAAATGCAGTGCCGTCGGGAAGTGATTCAAGAGTTATCGGAATCTCAACCGTCTTTTCTGCGGAGTATCCGTCATATGTGACCTTGACATTAATTTTTGCAGTTCCCTTCGCAACAGGTGTTACAACTCCTGATGCAGATACGTTTGCGACAGCTGTGTCAAGAGAAGTATACTCAACTGCTGCGCTTGCCATCGGAACATCTGCTCCGTCAGACATCTTTGCAGAAACAGAAAGAGCTTCGCC
>JAFSIZ010000153.1 GCA_017439555.1 Oscillospiraceae bacterium
AGATGTAAATGCTTCCGACTACTTTGCCCCGGAGCTTGCGATTGCAAGAAATACAGGTATCGTAAACGGAATCGGTGATAATAAGTTCGCGCCGAGAAATACAATCACACGTCAGGATATGATGACGATTGTATACCGCGCACTTAATAGCCTTCCCCTTGAGGGGAAGGTGGCGCCGGAGGCGACGGATGAGGTGCTTTACCCCGATTTCGCTTCCGTTGCAGACTACGCAAAAGAAGCAGTATCAGCTCTTATCAGCGCAGAGCTTGTAAACGGAAAGAGCGGCAAAATCGCCCCGACCGACAACACAACGCGCGCAGAAGTCGCAGTTCTCATCAAGAGAATTCTCAACTACACAGCAAAATAAATCAAATTAAAAAAGAATCCGGGATGAAAATTCCGGATTCTTTTATTTAACCCACAGGAAGAATTCAGTGTTTTTTTGTACCGTCACATTATTTACTTTTGTTTATCCTGATATTAAAATATAGAGTATAGAAAGGTATAAGGAGGAGTACATAATGAGGAAAATTATTTCAATCATTCTTTGTTGCATTATGTTTATTGGGCTTACGGCCTGTAATTCCGGTGTTACTGATGGAAATACCGTTACAGAAAGCGGTTTGAACGGAAAAGCAATTGCAGATAATGCGGTTCTTGACATAACAATCGCGAGCCACGCTTCGTGGCCGTATGAAGAGGACTGGAAGGTTTGGGAGTATATAAGAGAGGGAGTCGGCGGAACGATAAACGTCACAGCAGTTCCTTCTTCGGATTTCAAGACTAAGTTCTCACTTATTATGGCAAGTCCCGAGACGCTTCCCGATCTCATAGGCTTCCAGAATAAGCCGGTCGGATATTCAGATTATTGTATGCAAGGGGCATTTCTTGCACTTGACGACAGGCCTGATCTGCTCCCGGAATACACAAAGTTCTGGGATAGCGTGCCTGAGGAGGAGCACTGGATGCGCGATACCCGTGCAGATGTTGACGGAAAGGTATATTTTGCGCCGATCTACGGTATGGACAGGAGTACAAATATCCGCGCGTGGCTGTATCGCAAGGACATATTCGATAAACACGGCCTGAAAGTACCGGAAACGATGGATGAGCTCTATTCGGTATCAAAAGAGCTTAAAGTGTTATATCCTGAATCCTATCCGTTCTGCATCCGTTCTTTGGTTTCAAATCTCTCGGTTATAGGTTCATCATGGAAGCCGGGCTTTTGCTATGGTGCCTATTATGATTTTGAAAATGAAAAGTGGTGCTACGGAGCATCGGAAGACACGATGTATGATATCGTTGTGTTCCTCAACAAAATGGTAACCGAGGAGCTTGCGCCAGCAGATTGCTTCACGATAAAGGCGACGAGCTGGCAGGAGCTTATAACAACAGATCGCGGATTTATTATGCCTGATTATCAGACGAGAATTGACTTTTTCAATAATATAGCGCGTGAGAAGAATCCGGGCTTCAATATGACTGCGATGATTCCACCGGTCGCGTCGGATAAAGGAATCCCGATGGTAAATAAACACAACGTTGATTCTATGGCCTATTCTATCTGTAACACAGGCGATGAAGAGAGCATCGAAAATGCATACAGATATATAAACTGGATGTATTCTGATGCAGGAGAGCTTGCTGTCAGCTGGGGTAAGGAAGGCGAGACATTTGAAGTAGTCGATGGAAAGAAGCAGTTCATTCTCCCTGCTGAGGGCGACAGTGCCCGTTCGTTATATGGATTCACGACGATCGGAACATATCTACGCGTTGACCCTGAGGCTGCAGATGCTTTTGTTTCAAAGGAGCAGGCAGCGACGACGGATTTGATTCTCGAACATACCTATGAGCATCTGAATCCTGCAACGTGGGTTGCATTCACAAGTGAAGAAACGACACAGAAAGCAGACTATGAGACATCAATCAAAACATTTATGGAAGAAAATATTCAGAAGTTTATAATCGGGCAGAAGCCGCTTTCTGAATGGGATTCCTTCAAGGAAGAAATGAAAGAGCTTCCTTTGGAAGAGTTGCTGTCAATTTATGAGACTGCATACAATCGAGTAAAATAAAAAACAACCGCTATTCAAAGTGGTTGCTTGTGGTGAGAAGCAGTTGCAGATCGGGGATTTTTCACCTCAGAGGAATATAAAAATGCAGACATACTAACACGTATGTCTGCATTTTTTGTGTGATGTCAAAGGGGATAACAATCCGGAACCGATTTATTCATAATTTAAGCGGACGGAGTGCTTTTGCCATCGTTTTTCGGCCCATATTTTTCATACCACGGGCGTGCGAATTTTTTATATTCTCCAGGAGAACAATGATATTTGCTTTTGAAAGTCTGTATCAGGTGGCTTTTGTGAGTGAAGCCACAGTCATATGCAATTGCATCAAGCGTAAGATCTGTAGCGATGAGGCTGCTTTTTACTCTGTTCAAACGGAAAGAATTAACATAATTCAGGAAAGTATTTCCTGTTATCATGCGGAAGGTTTTGAAAAAGACCGTTTTTGACATAGCTGTGATTTTGCAGACATCGTCAACACACGTATCATCTGAATAATTGTGGTATATATAATCCACAGCTTTGCAAACAGTGGTGTATTTTTCAAGATAAGCGTCGAACTTATTGGGCTTCATATCTTCACCCAGAGCTTCGGGAAGAAGCGAAAGTGGGCGGGATATAAGCCTGAATACTTCGCTGTCGGGGGCGCCTTCGTTGCATTTGGTCAACAAATCTGAAAAAAAGGCATCTGCTGAAGCTCTTGCCTCGCCTTCAAACAAAACCACACCGGTGTGTGGCTTTCCGTTTATATATATGCCGAAATCGTTGAAAGACAGCAATGGCATGGTGTTGTTGTCATCTGCAACTGCCCTGTTGTATGAGTCGATGAAAAAGGAACAGCAAATGAGCTTTTTGTCAGGCTGGTTCAGGGTGTTGAGAGAATGCTTGGCGAAGGGCGGAATGAATATCATCGAACCGTGAGGAAGAACGCACTCCGTACCGTTTATGAATTGCTCATACGCTCCGCTCAAGGTGTACCAGAGCTGAGCCTCGGGATGATAATGTATGGCATCTATGCGGCTGTGAGAGCAGATCTCGACCGTTTTTTTGGATATGCGCCTATAAGGTGTTACCACAGAATCGAGCCTTTCCGGAATGTTCATTTTTCCCACCTCCTTCAATATAATTTTAACAAAAAGGGTGAGTGGTGTCAATTCTAAAAATGTGGGAAGCAGAGGAAAAACAGTGTTTTTTTGCACCGCGGATTTCTTTACATATTATTGAGAGTTGTTCTATAATGTATTATAGAATATTTATTTTAGGAGGATAATTATGAAAAGGCTGACTTCGTTTATAGTGGTTTTGTGTATGCTCGCAGGGATGATTGTTCCATCTGCATTTGCGGCAGATACAAAGACAGAAAGTTATACTTTCTATAGCGTTGCATCCTCATGGACCGCGACAAACATTCATAATATCACTTATGACCAGACTGCAGACGGCACGTGGCAGTGGCACAGCATGAGCAGCGATAACAATGCAACAAAGGCTGCGGTGCAGAAGAGCGGATATCTGCAGATATCCCAATCGACAAAACGCTTTGTAGCACTTACATTCAAAGCTCCGCAAGGAAAAGGAGAGGCGGTGCTTAATATCCGTGCAAACTCGGCCGGAACAGGGCAGTGCAGTGTTTATATTCTTCCATACAGCGAAGGAATCGATGTAAAGAGCGCTATCGCTTCGGCGACTCCTGCAGCCACAGGGGTATATTTCAACGACACGTCAAAAACAAGCTTCTCACTCGGTGAACAGAATTTCACTCAGGAAGAGTATGTCATAGTATTCTATACGACAAAAAGCGGTAACATCTGGCCGAAGAGCCTTGAGTTAACTGTAAGTGAACAGTCGCAGGAACCTGAGTTTCCACCCGTCCTTGATGGCGAATTTTCGGGAAAGAACAGCGAGTATGAGTTCTGGGATGTTGTTGCGGCAAAGAAAGCGGACCTCAGGTCAGTCGTGGATTATACAGATTCAACCGACGGCAACTGGAAATGGTACGGCGCGAATGACGGAAACAACGGAACGATTCTTTCAAGGTATTTGAAGGCTTGCGGTGACATAGTGCAGCTGAGTCAGTCGAAAGACCACTGGATGGCATTCCTTGTAAAAATACCGGGTGCGGGAAAATATTTCACAAGATTCTCCTACGCTGCATACGGAACAAAGAGCAGCGCAGGCGCAGCCGATGTATATATTTTCCCGAAAACCTCAGATGTTGCAGGTTCGCTTACAGCTGAAAATCTTTGCGGAAATGTCGATTATTATGATGAAACAATAGATGCTACAGCCCTTGTGGCAAAGGTGGATTCTTTGAACGAGATCGTCATAACAGCAGATGATTATACAGCGGCTGAGGGTGAATTTATCGTCGTCCTCAAGCAGACAAGAAAAGGAAATATCCGCCCGAAGTCTTTACAGCTTGTCGGAACTGTCGGAGAGCTTGCAAGCATTGAGATTTCCTGCGCCAAGACTGTTGTCGGTGTCGGAGACAGCGCCGATATCATCGTAGGCGGAAAGGACAGCAACGGCAATGTCCTTTATACAAACAATTTCACGGGAATTACATATAAAACGAGCGATGATAAGATTGCAACAGTGAGTGAAAACGGTGTGGTGAGCGGCGTTTCGGAAGGAGTTGTAACGATAACTGCTACGGCAAAGCTTGGTGCGACCGAAAAATCCGGCAGTATTACGCTGACTGTCGGAGAAGACAAGCTCATATCGCTTTCCGTTGCACTTGATAAAAAGATGGTCGGAATCGGAGATACGGCCAGGATTTCCTTTGGTGCGGAGACAAAATTCGGAAAAACTCTTGCGGCAGCAGATATGGAAGAGCTCGTTTTTACCACATCGGACGAGAATATTGCAACCGTTGATGGCGACGGAAATGTCACAGGTGTGAAAAACGGCAGAGCGACCATTAAAATTGAAGCAAAGTGGAACGGAAGCGATCTTGACACATCCATTCCGGTTATAGTTTCCGATCCTCTTGTTTTTGCCGGTGAAAGAGAAGTGTATACGCTTATGAACCCATCGGCAAACTGGGATCCGACTACGATGGGTTGGGATGACAACACCGGAAGAACAGAAGATATACGAGGAATTACATATAAATATACGGATTCCGGCAACTGGGAATGGTATGGAACAAGCTCCGATTGGGTTGCAGGTCCGTCAAGTGCATGGGCATACAGCGGTTCGGGCAAAGCGAGCGAGCGCCTTAGACTCGGCATTCCAAAGGGGAGCTGGCTTGGTCTTACAATAAACATACCGCAGGCCGGTAAGTATATCCCGATAATAAATTATGCAGGCTACGGCACGGAAAAGAGTGCAGGTATCAGTGATATCTATATTGTTCCGAAGGATGCCGGCGATGTTGACAGTATGCTCACCGATGAATATTATATCGGTCAGGTAAACTATTATAGCCCGGAAGCCGGAAAAGATGCTTTCGCTTTTGAAACAGAAGTCTTCAAAGAGGTGGAAATTCCGGTTGCGGGAGAATATATTCTTATATTCAAGCAGCTGTCAAGCTCGACATCAAAATATCATACAGTTCAGTCATTAGAGCTCGAAGCAAGATTCCTCAAGTCGCTTGAATGTACGCTCACAGAAGAAATAGAAAAGGGCGCAAGTGAAGATATTATATTTGCAGCACGTCATATAGACGGAAGTCTGCTTGATGCTGAGGATCTTGATAGCATAACGTATGACACAAACGACAGAACCGTTGCTGTTGTAGACGGAAACGGAAAAGTAACAGGTGTTGGTGACGGCTCGACGACGATTGTTGTCACGGGTATACTCGATGGAACTGTGCGCACGGTTGAGCTTCCGATAAGCGTTGTTGATAAAAGCGTACCTGTTTCGGTAAATATATCCGCACCCGAGACCATATACCTCAACGGATATGCAAGCAAGCCACTTTCTGCAACTGTAAATATGGAGAGTGGAGCTGTACTGAAGGTTCCGGTCAGGGATATTACATATATCATCGAAGACAAAGATATTATAAAGCTAAATGACGACCATACACTTACGGCCATTTCAGAGGGTGAAGCCTCTGTCAGAGCGAAGGTTATCTTCCGCGGAACTGAGCTTGAAAGCGAGGCGGCGACGGTAACTGTAAAGCCTGGATTCTCAAAAACAGAGCCGACGATTTATACATATAGCGAGCGTGAAAACGCGATTGCCAATGTAAAGAAATATGATTGGGCAAAAGCTGCACGTGACAGTGCTGTAAATGTGGCTGATCAGTATGTTGAGCATACAGAGTACATACGCGACCTTATGATAGGCGAAGGAATTCCGCGCTCAAATCGCGTAGGCACACAATATGACCCAGAATATAATTTCTGCCGCTATTGTGCAACGGATATTGTAGGAAAATACGGTGGCACAGGTACAGGCGGTTGGATAGTGAATCCGATATTGCATCCGTGGAAGGTGCAGTGCCCGGAATGCAAGAACTTTTTCCCGTCAAATGATTTTGAAAGCTTTATGAAGCTCGGGCTTGACAGCAAGGGATTCTTCGATAAGCAAACAGCTCTTGACAAACACCATGCGCTTGTTCATCACGGAGATGCAGAAGCTGTTTGCGATTGCGCCGTGCCGGAAAAAGAAGGTTCAAAAGAATGGCTCGAATATTATGGCTACGGCAATGAGTTAGGATACCTCTACAACAAAAGCTTTGCAGGTCTTGAAAATGTCAGAACGCTCAATGTGAACAAAGGCCTTCGCCCGGGAGAAAGTGCTTCCACGTGGGGCGTTGACGATGGCTTCGGATATATTCCGCGTGATGAAAACGGAAACGGATATACATATACTGTTGGAAACAGAATAGCAAATGAGCGCCATTCATATGTTGCACATTTTAACCACGATTTCTGGGAGGACTTTTTAAGGGCAAATGTTCTTCAGCAGATGATGAATGCATATCTGTATACAGGTGATGCGAAATACGGAAGAGCGGGTGCGATATTTACAGACAGAATAGCAGACCTTCTTCCCGGCTTTGACTGGTGGCCTTATCAGACAGAGTTCTACACATCCCATGGTTCAACCTTTGAGGGTACGATCATAGGAAGAATAACAAATGCATCGCTCTACACTCTTTTGGGTCTTATGACGGATGCGTTCTATCCGATGATATATGATAATCAGGTTCAATCAAGCCTTATGAAGACAGCTGAGCGTTATGGGCTTGACAACGACAAAGCGACGCCTGAACTCATATGGCAGAACTGGGCTGACAGAATACTTGTCGAGACCTATGATATAGCACAGGAAGCAAAAATATGGGGCAACTTCGGCATGATGCAGAATGCTCTTGCAACAGCGGCGATATCGCTCGATGATCCGGGAAAGACAGACGAAATACTTGAATGGACATTTAAAACCGGCGAGAAGACGAGTCGCAAAGTAACGGGTGGAAATGTTGCTCAGCAGCTTGTCAATATCGTTGACCGTGACGGTATGGGCAATGAAGGAGCTGTAAACTACAATTCCGTCTGGATTAAGAATATGTATAATATGTCAGATGTTCTTACCAACTATAAAGGTCAGGGCGATTATAACATATTCAAAAACCCGAAATATGCCCAGATGTTTGCAGCATTCGTTCCGACTATGCTTGTCGGAACTCATAGCGTGCAGTTGGGCGACGGAGGCGCGGTTGCAAGCCTTGATTTCTTCCCGTCCCTCACATATTTTGTAAACGGATTTGAATACCTCAAGGGCACTCCTCATGCAGCAGAAATTGCGAAATATATATACATACGAAACGGATATACCACAGATGGACTTTATTATGGGATTTTTGCAAAAGATCCTGAGTCTGTCAGAGCGGAAATTGAAAGCTATATAGGCGAATATCCCGAGCAGGAAAGCGATATGATGACGGGATACGGATTTGCGGTCATACGTGACGGATTTAAGACTACGAATGTAAATTCTGCGACAGCAACGAATACGCTGCGCGATTTCTGGATGAATTTCGGAAACAATGTCCATTCACATGCGCATCCAGATTCGCTCGGAATCGGTATGGAGGCATATGGTCTTAACTTTATGCCTGATAACGGATATCCGATATCGAGTGCATCTGTTCCCAACCGCGCACAGTGGTCAATGTCAACTCTCGCGCACAATGCGGTCACGGTCAATGGTGAGAGACAGGAGAAAGCAGTTACACCGCACGCAACTCCGCTCCACTTTGACGATTGCGGAGACGTTAAGCTCATAGATGTATCATCTCCAAAGGCATATAAGGCTGCGGATATTTATCGCAGAACACTTGTTATGATAAAAATCAACGATGAGACATCATATGGCGTTGACTTTTTCCGCGTAAAGGGCGGCGACAGACACGAATACAGTATGCACTCCCAGTCTGATACACTTTATGAGACTGAAGGGCTAGAGCTTGTTCGTCAGACAGACGAAAACGGTGAGTATGTAGGCTCGCTTGCAGGACCTGATGTTCCATACGGTGATGACAGCAAGTCTGAATACCAGAGGGGCTACACTTGGCTCAAGAATGTGCGCTATGATATGTCACCGGAAAAGGAATTTGCTGCAGACTTTGAAATTAAGGACTTCCGCAAGGCGATATCTGACAGCCACGGTCTCCATCTGAGAGTTACAATGCTCAACGATTTCGAGTTATCACGAGTAGTGATTGCAGGCGGTTCCGTTCCGCCCAAGAGCGCAAACGCAGAGCTTCCGGAAACGATTGAATATATGATTGCAGAGCACAGCGGTGAGAACATCGACAGCTTGTTCACAACCGTATATGAGCCCTATAAGAACAATCGCTTCCTTTCGGGAATGACGGCTGTTGAAATTACGGCATCAAAGCCTCTCGGAAACAATGATACTGCGCGTGCAATAAGAGTTGATTATGCAAACGGAAATTCCGATTACGTTATGTATGCAACGAATAACAGCGTCATCCACACAGTTGCAGATGGTGATCGCAGGATTGATTTCAGAGGTTTTGTCGGAGTCTACCGTGTCAATGCAAACGGCGAATGTATCTACCGTTATGTGGAAGACGGCGATATAATCGGAACTGAGATCGGAAAAGTGGCAGCATATTCAGGCAAAGTCATTGATTTCACACGCGAGCTTCAATTTGAGAATTCCATAGATGTCAAGATAAACGGAGAGGCTACAGCTCCTGATCTTGTCGGCAGATATATCTATATCGAAAACGACGGACTCCAGAACGGTGCATATAAAATATGCGGCGCACAGGATAAGGGTGACGGCATCTACAGCCTTGATATCGGAACGATTTCCCCGATACGAAGTTATAAGAATAATGAAAACCTTGACGGCGGATACAACTACAATATAGCTGTCGGACAGAGCTTTGTAATTCCTTCTTCTTTCGAGGAAAACAATATGCCGGTGTTTGAAGACATAAGAGAAGATATTTCTGTGTCGGTCGGCAACACTATGAAGCTGACTTTGAGAGCAGAAAGCCCGGTTGGAGCAGAGCTTGCATATGTCGGAGAAACACTTCCGCGCGGAGCAACAGTTGATGAAAAAACAGGTGAGATAGTCTGGAGACCGACGAGTTCACAGGCGGGTAACAGCCATTTTGCAATCACAGCACGCGATGCATCAGGCAGAGAATCAACGATTCATTTCACGGTTGCGGTTTATGGCTCAACCACAGGTGCAGGCTCACAGACACCGAGCGAACCTTCAACTCCCTCGACGCCTTCGACACCGAGCACTCCGGGCACTTCCGGCGGCTCTGCAGGCGGCGGTGGCGGCGGTGGCGCTGCTCTGGCTCCGTCAACCCCGTCAGACGATAAGACAGACGACAAGACGGATGCTCCGTCAAAGGATGACGGCGAAAC
>JAFSIZ010000154.1 GCA_017439555.1 Oscillospiraceae bacterium
AACTCCTGTTTCGGGAACAGTCACCTATTCAAGCTCGAACGACAGCATCGCGAAGGTTGACGCATCCTCGGGCGTTGTCACAGGTGTCGCCGAAGGTGAAGTTAAAATCACGGCATCGGCAACTGTCGGCGGCGAAAATGTTTCCGATTATGTCACGATAGATGTTCTTGCACCTGTGGAAAACCCGAAATATGTCTTTTCTTCCACCGGTGCGGGTGCGACTTCCGGGTCGAGCGTTGATCTCGTTACAAGCTATGTCAACACTGCAAAGGCGACCTCAACGGGCGAGTGGATGCATTATGCAAGCATAGGGCTCTATGGCTCAAGAATATTATATGAAGACTATCTCACCTTCAGCGCAAGTCTTAAAGCCCCGGTTGAAGGCGAGCGTTCGCTGGTCTTAAAGCTCCGCGTTGACGAGGCAGGAAGATATGCGCCGAATCTCGTGTTTGATAAAAACATAAACGGAAGCTATCTCTCCGCATATCTTGTGCCGGTCACATATGCAGAAGAAAAAGAGTGGACGATGAAAAGCTCGCCGGACCTTAAGGCGGTTATTGCAGATTCTGCAAATGCCGGCTCCAAGGCTGTAAAGCTTGTTGCTGCCGAGGTTCATTCAGAGGCTGATGCCTCAAACGACTTTGCGGCAAGCTCAGTTACGCTTGATAGCGGAGAATATTATCTTATCCTCAATATAGGTACGGGCGAAAAGCAATCGGCACACGCCAGCCGTACCTTTGTTAACGTCCGCAGTCTCGAGCTCACTCCGATTGTCGAAAAGGTAATCGTGAAGAATCCGCAGTTTGTGTTCAACAAGAATGCAATCAATGACGGAACAACAAATCTCTTTGCTGTAACCTCACCGTCGCAGATAAACCGTGAGGTAAGCTCCGGTCTCTGGCATTTCCTTGCGCGCCCCGGTCTCCATTCCGCAAGCGCACTTGACGCAAACCAGATGATATTTGCAACAACGGACGGCGCACTCGGCGAAGGCAAGAATGCTCTCGTTATGCATATGGAAATTGACGAGACGGCGATATATACACCGACTGTTTCATATCAGATGGCTGCGACAAACGGATATCTCGATATGTACCTCGTTCCGAAGACCTATGCTGAAGACAAAGGCTGGACTATGACGAACTATGGCGGCATAGAAAAATGTGTCGAGGAAAGAGGCACTGCAGACACAAAGGTTGTGCATATTTTCTCGGGAGACTCATATTTCGATGCCACAAAGCTTAACGAGGTTGAAGGAAAAGCAGTAAGCCTTGAGGCAGGCGAATACTATTTCCTTGTAAATATCAGCGAGGGCGCAAAGCACACGCAGGCGTCAAACGGAAGAACGTATGCTTATATAAAGAGCCTTTCGCTCGAGCAGTTCGAACCGTATATCACGGTCGCTGATGACAGAATCGATATGGAAGTCGGCGAGAGCTTTGACCTGCAGGCAAAGCTTATGACCTCCGCTGACGCGGCAGGCAATGCAACCTTCTCCTACATAAGCTCCAAGGACAGCGTTGTAAGCGTCGGCGCAGACGGCAAGCTTTCCGCAAAGGCTGAGGGCGAGGCGAAGATCACCGTCAGCACAAGCTATGGCGGCAAGGAATACAGCCTCGATGTGAACGTCACTGTTCTTGCATATGACCCGGGTAACGGCGGCGTTACGCTCGAATATGTTCTCGGTACTCGCGTTATGACGGCTGAGGCATATGCTGCTGCCGTTGAAGAAGAAAACGACGGCGATGACGTTCGCGGTATTACGCCGGAAGGCATTCTCTACGGAACATCATTTATGGATGAGATTTCCGAAATTGACCTTTCAAAGACAGACGAATGGATGTGGATGAACTTCGGCAAGGTTTCTATGCAGATGGGCCGTGATTATCTCCAGTTCACGTGTCCCCGCAAGGACTACGGCTCAAGTTCAACGGAGAGCTTCCCGACGATCAAGATAAAGGTTCCGCACAAGGGAGAATATAACCTCTATATGAATCTTGTCCGCGCATCTTACGGTACGGGCGCTGATATCTATGCGGTAAACGTGCGCGACGTTGACACGGTCAACCGCAAGTTCGTCGATTCTCTCAAGGGTACCGCTGTCGGACGTGTTGACAGCGACGGCACAGGTGAAACGGGATATATAAAGGTCGCAAATGCAAACTTCCCGACTGCAGGCGAATATTATATCATCCTTGACCTCAACACCAAAAACGAAACCACCGCAGGAAACTATAAGAAGCAGGGCATTTCAATCAAAGAAATGAAGCTCGCGGCAGCTCCCAAGGATTTTGCAAAGGTCGCAATATCTCTCGAAAACGTTGAGCCGGGCGAGCCGATTGCGCTCCGCTCCGTCAGGGATATGAAGATCGAGCTCACAGACGAGCACGACATCATCATAGATGAATTTGCCGAGGGTGAAGAGCCTGTTATCGATATAGATATATCTCCCGAGATAGCAGAGATAACCGAGGATGGCCGTCTTGATACATCCGCTTGCGGAGAGGCAACAATTACTGCATCGGTAACTTACAAGGGCGTCACAAAAAAAGGAACTTATGATATCCTTGTCACTCCCACAGGGCGAAATCTTTTGGATCATCACAACATAGATTTTGAAAGCGATGAATGGATATGGAATACTCCGAATGAGCCTGAGGCCCCCGAGGGCAAGTGGTGGCAGCGTACATTTATCGGCACTGCTCCGACGGATGAAGATCCCGACAACCGCGCACTCGGAGTCGAAATCAATCCCGAATACTCTGTCGAGGATGTCTACGGAGAAGGAAAAACTCCTCCGACAGCGGCATTCATCAGCGGAGGAAACGGCTATCGCGTTGCGGTAAAGCCGGGCAGATTCTATTATATGTCCTTCAGAATGAATATTGAGGATCTGGTAACCCCCGAAGGCTATGCTGTTATGGATATGAGCGTTTCGCTCTATCCCTACACCACAATGTCCAACCAGACCTCTTACAAGATAAGCTATGACAGAAGCGTATCTCTGAACAAAAATGATGCAAATCCATACGAAGAAGGCAAATGGGTGACCGTGACAATTCCTGTTTCCGCACCCTTCAATTCAGACCTCAGCGAGGTCTATCTCACACCGATATTCGTGTTCAGACCAAACTCCGCAGGAAGAAAAGTCCCGGGATACAGCGCAACTGTATGGTTTGACGATTTCGAGCTCCGCGAGGTCGGATATTCGGATGTCGAAATTGAGATTGACGGCAGCCTCGACACGGGCGTTGCAAACAAGCTCACGATATATGCAAAGCCGCGTGCGGCAAACGGTGTCTATATCTCCATAGGCGACGGCATCGTTGAAAGTGCTTTTGAATTTACAACAAGCGATGAGCGCGTTATCGGAAATATCGACGATATTGCGAGAATGCTCCGTTGGACGGGCAGCGGCGTCTATGCCGCAGGTATGGCGGCAACTCCGGGTGGACTTAACGGAGACACAACGCTCAACACAAAAATGACACTCAACGGCATCACGAGAACGGGAACAAAGGTTGCGACCGCATCCCACTTCTCTCTCGGACTTCTCTATATCGAATCAAGCGCCGAACCCGTCAGCGTCGGCGATGGCAACACAACACAGATTATAACAAACGGAACAATGACCGACGGAACTGCGGCAGACCTCACATCGGCTCAGCTTATCTACAGCTCGGAGACTCCCGATATCGTCTCTGTCGATGAAGCGGGCGTTGTCACACCGCTCCGCGCAGGAACGGGCAAGGTTCTTGTCACCGCAATTCTCGACGGCAGAGTCAAGTCCTGTGTGGCGGAGATTTCCGTCACCGACACAAGCGACCTTGAAAGCCTCGTTCTCGAAGGTCCCGAAACTGTCGGATATCTGCGCGATGAGCCGCTTACACTCACAGGTGTTATGAGCAGCGGATATGATGCAGATATCAGCTCCATGGATGTCGAATGGGTAATAACCTGCGACAATCCCGGCGGAGTTTCCGTCACTGACGGCAACAATGTTTTCGGTGATATCCTCGGCACAGTTGCGGAAATCTATGCAAAAATTACACATAACGGAAAAATTGTCGAATCCAATAAGATAACGGTTACCGTTACGGAATCCGATCTTCGCGACTATATTCTCAACTTTGGTGCAACAGACAAGACCGATTATAAGGATCTTACACTTGAAGAGGACGGCTGGGTGGTCGATGAAGAAAAGAGCTCGGGTAACCACAGAACAACTCTCCACCGTCAGTGGGCACACGCCAAGAGCACGGGAATCAATCAGCCCTACACGGTCAAAATGACTGTTCCGTATTCCGGCGTATACACTCTCATCTTCACCGGCTCGGCTTACGGTAACTACAGTGCAGAAAACACAGACATCTATATCGATGATGTATTTGTCGGCGATTATGCGTTCTACAACAACGGAATGAGCACAATCAATCCGGCAGAAAACCTCAGAACAATTTATCTCACCGCAGGCGAGCACGAGTTAGTATTTAACCCGACAAAGACGATTGATGTCGGCTCAAAGGGTGCGCATATGTCCCCCGCAAAGCTCTTCTTCAAGGCAAAGGACATTCTTCCGTCAATTGCAGAGATACGAACATCAAAGAACAGCTTTGAGCTTTCCTCGGGCGAGGAGGCAAGCCTTGATACAACACTTATAACCTCCGACGGCTTTGAATTCGGCTGGCATACAACCTATTCGGGAGAAACCGATCCTCTCGCAACAGTAAAATATACAAGTGCTGATGACAACATCGCAAAGGTCTCCGAAAACGGAGTCATAACAGCGGTTTCGGAAGGTAACACCACCATAACCGTCGAAGTGACTGCATATGGAAGCACGGAGACAAAGGAAATCCCCGTAAATGTCGATGCAAGCGAGATTGATATTGCATTCCTCTCGACAGACCGCCGAAGCTTCTATGTCGGCGAAGCGGTTTCGCTTTCAGTCACGGCAAAGCTGAGCGGCGGCAGAGAGCTTCCCTCGGGTCTTATGAGTATTGTCTGGTCGAGCGACCCGGCAGGCATCGTAAGCTTCGATGGCAACACGATGACGGCTCTCGCTCAAGGCACAACAACAATCACAGGTACAGTAACCTACTATGGCGGAACAATCCCCGTCAGCGCGGAAATCACCGTGCTTCCCGATAGCTTCGGCGCTGTCGAAATTGTCGGTGACAGCTTTATTATGCGCCCGGGAACGGAGGAAATAAATCTCTCTGCAAAGGCGAAAACATACGCAGGACGCGATGTCGATATGACAGGCGCGACAATCGTCTGGGAATCCTCCGACGAGGCGGTTGCAACGGTTGACGGAAGCGGAAACGTCGCTCCCGTTGCTGTCGGCACTGCTGATATCACAGCTACTGTCACAATTGGGGGCGTCTCCTTCACGGGAACAGCATCCGTATCCGTGCGCGAAGGAAAGACACAGCGCACATACTACACAGATGAAAAGGTCGATGCGGCTCTTGAAAACATCAGCAAATACAGCTGGGCGAAGGAAATGAGAGACAGCGCTGTTGACAGCGCAGAGAAATATCTCAAGCTCAGCCTTGAGGATATCTGGAAGCTCGTTCCTGCCGACACACTTCCGCGCTCCCTCGAGGTCGGTATGAAGAATGATCCCGAGCGCTACTTCTGCCGCTATTGCGGAGTAAACTTTGAGGAAGCAACGGGTGGCTCATATTCATGGATAACAGATGCGTTGCAGAACCCCTGGAAGGTTCAGTGTACGCAGTGTAAGCGCCTCTTCCCGTCAAACGACTTTGCAAGCCTTTATGAGCTCGGACTTGACGAGCACGGCGAATATAACGTCGAGCTTGCTCACGAGAGAAACGCAGCACTCGTCGAAGAGACAAACGGCGAGGTTGACTATCTTAAGAATACGCTCTATCCCGAGCTTGCAGGCTTCAACGGAAAGCTTACGGGCAGCGAAACACCCGAAAGATGGGGCGTTGATGACGGTCTCGGCTACAACACAGGCAGAGTCTATTCAAACGGTGTCCGCGAGATTCACACCTATATCGCGGTATATATGCACTGGGGCGTATGGTATGGCACAACAAACAGCCATTCTGCAATCGTTCAGCGCGCTATAAACACGCTCGCAGACGCATATATCTACACAGGCGACAAGAAATACGGAAGACTCGGCGCTGTTATGCTTGACCGCCTTGCAGACGTCTACCCCGGCTATGATATTTCAGGCTGGATTTCAAAGGGCTATAACAACGGCGCAACAAACTATGGCAAGACGATGAACTATGTCTGGGATACAACAACTGCAAAGCAGTTTGCCCGAGCATACGATGCGTTCTTCCCGATGTATGACGATCCGCAGGTTGTCTCCTTCTTAAGCGCTCAGGCTGAGAAATATAAGCTTGAAAACAAGAAGCAGACACCGGAGGCAATCCGCCAGAATCTTGAGGACGGCGTGCTCCGCGAAATCTTCACAGGCGTCAAGACGCTTGAAATCCACGGTAACTTCGGTATGCATCAGGCAGCGCTTGCAACAGCAGCCGTTGTCCTCGACACACAGCCCGAGACAACAGAGATGATAGACTTTGTGTTCCGCACAGCAGGCAACGATGTCGGAAGAGTAAGCAGCGGCGGCGATGTCAGCGTTCAGCTTGTAAACAAGGTCTCGCGTGACGGTCAGGGTACAGAGTCCGCTCCGGGCTATAACAGAATCTGGCTGACACAGCTCGTTGACCTTGCAAACGACCTCGCAGGCTATGACGGCTATGACGGGCTTGATGTCTGGTCACATCCGAAGTATGTCACGATGTTCCGCTCCTATAATCCGCTCACAATGGTCCACAGAGGACTTCCGCCGATAGGCGACTCGGGCGGTCTCGGTATATTCAATCCGCTTCCGGATAACGTTGATGCGCTTCTCTCGGCGCTCAAGAACACGAGCGACCCTGAAAAGGGACATCCGGAAAGCGCAAAGGAAATCGCACAGATCATCTACCGCATCCACGGCGGTGAAAGCGGAAACCTTTCAGCTCTCCATTATGATATCTTCACAAAGAACCCCGAAAGCGTTCAGAAGGTTATCAAAAATGTTATAGACGAATATGGCCCATATAACTATGACAAGAGCTCCATCCTCACAGGCTATGGCTTTGCGGCGCTCCGTGACGGCGCGCTCCGCAAGTCAGTTGGCTCGGCTGTCCGCGATACAACACACGACATTATGATGTATTTCGGCGGCGCAACCTCACACAACCACCACGATACGCTCAATATAAGCCTTAATGCATACGGTATCTCGCTATCAAGTGACCTCGGATATCCCGAAGCAACGGGACACGACCCGAATCGTGCGCAGTGGAATAAACCGACAATCTCGCACAACGCAGTTGTCGTAAACGAGGATGATCAGCTCAAGAGCGCAGAACCTGCAAAACCGCGTCATTTTGACGCAAAGGATACGCGCGTCAAGGTTATGGATGTCGATGCATCCAATGTATATCCGGAAACAGAGGAATACAGAAGAACGGTCGTCATGATAAACTATGATGATGAAATTTCCTATGGTATCGACTTCTTCAAGGTACTCGGCGGAGATGATCATCTCTATTCCTTCCACGCAAACACAGAGTATGATGCAACAACCTCGGATAATCTCAATTTCTATGTACAGCCCTCCGGCTCATATGCAGGAATTGATGTTCCGTTCGGTGAAGACCCGTATACCAAGGAAGGCGACAACACGCAAAAGCTCAAATATCCTGTCGGTTATACATGGCTTTATGATGTAAAGCGCGCTGACAATCCGGGTGAAAGTGAGTTCTTCATCGACTATAAGATTATGGACGTCCAGAGACTTTCGAGAAACCCGTCAAATATGATGGATATTCATCTCCGACTCACGATGCTCAATGACTTTGATGTTGACGAAGTTGCTCTTGCTAAGGGTAAGCCGATGAGAACATCGGCAAACCTCAAATATATAGACTATATCCAGTATATGCTCGTTCGCCGCAAGGGACGCAACCTCAACACGCTCTTCACAACCGTTTTAGAGCCCTATAACGGCGAGAGATATATAAAGAGCATCAATAAGCTCGATATCGCGGTTTCAGACGGCTCGGTAGCACCGAAGGCCACAGACAAGGCAACAGCAATCAAGGTAGAGCTCGTTGATGGAAGATGCGATTATATCGTATATGCTCAGAACGATGCTGTGACATATACAATCACAGACGGCGACTTCAGCTTCAACTTCCGCGGCTTTGTCGGCGTATGGACGCTCAACGAAAAGGGCGAGAATATCTATTCATACGCAAACGACTGTGAGCTCATCGCAGATATGGAAAACCTCGATGCGTCTCTTGAGGGAACAATCACAGGCTTTGAAAAAGAGCTTTCTCTCGACAACTATATCGACGTAAGCCTCGATGCAAAGGTTGAGGATGCAGACCTGCTCCGCGACCGCATCATTGAGGTAGACTTTGAAGGCGACGGAAACGCAACCTACCACATCCGTGATGCGGAGGTTTCCGAGGACGGTATGAGCGCAAGGCTCTATATCGGCAATGTGACGCTGATTGATTCGTATCTCGATGATTACAACCTCGATGCAGGATATAATTATGATATCGCAGAGGGCAGACATTTCAGAATTCCGCTCTCACACGAGGATAACCACGCACCTGTATTTGACGAACTGTCTGACAACTTCACCACATCTGCAGGCAGCACCTTCACACAGAAGGTAAATGCAACAGCAGACAACGGCGGCGAAATAGTCTATAGCGAAAGAATACTTCCGCGAGGCGCAAGCTTTGATGCGGAGAGCGCAACAATCTCCTGGAAGCCGACTGCAAACCAGACAGGTGACAACCTCTTTGCAATCGACGCAACGGACGAAGACGGCAGAACAAGCACAATCTACTTCACCGTTACGGTCTACGGTTCAACAACAGGTGGCGGCTCTGCAAGCGCACCGTCAACTCCGTCCACACCGGCAGACAAACCGACAATACCGGCAACTCCCGGTACAGATAATGAAAGCCTTCCCCTTGAGGGGAAGGTGCCGAGCGAAGGCGAGGCGGATGAGGTGGAAAACAGCAATGCAGGAACCACTCGCTTCGTTGACCTTGGTGCTCACACTTGGGCGGCAGATGCTATCAACGCACTTGCTGATGAAGGAATAATAAAAGGCACAAGCGAGAACACATTCTCACCTGCTGCAAACATCACAAGAGCAGACTTTGCACTTCTCTTGGTACGCGCATTCAAGCTTGAGAGCGAGAACACAGAGAACTTCGCAGATGTAAATGCTTCCGACTACTTTGCTCCGGAGCTTGCGATCGCAAGAAACACAGGCATTGTAAACGGCATTGGCGATAATAAGTATGCTCCGAGAAATACAATCACACGTCAGGATATGATGACGATTGTATACCGCGCGCTTAATAGCCTTCCCCTTGAGGTAGCGGAGCGTGAGCGGAGTGTCGGCGCGGCAATGAATGATAGTCC
>JAFSIZ010000015.1 GCA_017439555.1 Oscillospiraceae bacterium
AGATACAGCCGGCAGAAGCGAAATTATCATGCACATTGCCAATATAAGTGATATGCTTTTACGCAATTTCATAAGCAACCTCCTTTGTGTTGGTTGTTTTAAGGCACACGGGGAACAGAATGCCTCCCGTCCCCCGCCTTTAGATGAATGTTATTTAGTTGTTCAGAGAAAGAACGTCGCTATATTCTGTCTTGTATTCGCCGTTATCAAGATAGATAAGATATCCGCGAGCTACGGTCGGTGTGTTGTTTGCCGGCTTTGCGGTGAACTGACCGTGGCCGTCGTCTCCACCGTTGGTCTTGGATGTTGCCTTATACTGGCAGCTTCCAACCTCCGGTGTTCCTGAATTACTGAAAAGAATACCAACCTCCACAATTGTCTTGTCTGCGCCGTCAAATTCAATCATACAAGCCTTTTCGTCACCGACATTCTTAACCGTCGGATCAAGATATACAAGCGGTGTCTTTTCACCTGTAAGCGGAGCGGAAGTGATTGTTGTATTTGCCCATACGTTGTAGGTGTAAGTCTTGCCATATCCGACAGGGCTTCCGCCGCGATACCATACTGTATCTTCGCTGTCAGCGTTCTTTATAACCTCGTCATCATATACCAATTCTGTGTCATCACCAACAGTATATTTTGTAGCTTCAACCTCATAATCTGCCACAACACGAAGTGACTTTGCAATATTTTCATTCACAAACGGAATTGCTTCATTGCCGTTCTTGCCGATAATCCAGTTAAGGAATGTAAATCCAACCATCTTCGGGTCAGCGGGTTTTTCAACAGTTCCGTCTTCTTTAACCGTTTTTTGAGCAAGAAGCTCGCCGTTTCCGTTGAAGAACTCAACAATCTTTGCGCCGTCTGCTACATAAATTGCGGTGAGATATGTGGGTGAAACAAGGTCAAATGTGTAGTTCGGAGCTGATGATACCCATACGCCGTTATCGGCTGTTCCGCGTACCCAGTGGCTGAAGGTGTAACCGGTCTTTTCCGGTGCATTTACCGTTACAGAGCCTGCTTCATAAGCATCAACCTCGATATCTCCGCTCTCATCAACACTTGTTGTATAAGCAAGAGAAATCTTCTTTGCTTCTACCTTAATTTCAACAGTATCTGTTGCTCCGTTTGCGGCAGTTGCTGTGATGGTTGCAGTTCCTTCCGCAAGAGCTGTGACCTTATCCCCGACAATTGATATAATGTCGGTATCTGTTGTTGTGTAGTTAACCGTTGTTTCTGCTGTTATATCCTGATTTTCTCCGGAAGTAACCTCGCTTGTAAGCGTTGCCGTGTCACCGACTGCAAGAGTTGTTTTTGAAACAGTTGTTTCCACCGTCGTCTGTCGGGTGAGAGTGAGGGATGTCGGGGTAAGATATACTGCAGATGCTTGCTGTTCTCCGTTTGAGTATTTTTCCCACGCCTTTCCTTTAGTTGGTTGTATAAAAAGATAGTATTTACCCGCTGCAATGTAAACCGGAGTTTCATTTGTATATTCACCATTCAAAGGTGATTCTGACACATCATATGCATCAACAGACCCGATTTTTGTTCCCATCAATCCGCCAGCAGGGGCTGTTCCTTTATCTCCCCACCAATATATGAGGTTATTTATGTCATCCTTAACCATCAAATCATACTTAGTTTGCGTATTATCAAATTCTTCCTTAGATGCAATCCACATATTCAGCACATTTGCACGGTTATATTTTTTATAGGTAAATGTCGGCTTATAATAACCAGACTCATCAACCGTAATCTCAAAAACAATTGCTGCATAGTTTTGACTGCCGAAAGAGTTGTAAATTGACAAATATTCCTTTTGAAACGAAGTCGATGGGAGGCTCGAAACATATCCACCTGCATATTCCCATTCGCCTGTAGAAACATTTCTGTTTAGTAATGAAGCGTCTGTTGCATACTGAACAAGCCACGAAGCGCTTCCATTAGCATCTTTAGGCTGAGTTGTAAATGCACTTCTTGTAAAGTTATAAACAGGGCTCCATACTACATTTTCTTCCGTACCAGTTGCAAACGTTGCGGGAATCATTCCGATGACCAGTGCCAGTGCGAGGATTAAGCTTAATAATCTTTTCATTCTGAAATTCCTCCTGTTAATTGAATAAATATACTTTACCCCCGAATTTTTTGCATTGTTTTTGCATGAAAATTCAAGAAGAGAT
>JAFSIZ010000155.1 GCA_017439555.1 Oscillospiraceae bacterium
TGCAGGTAAAGCAGTTCCTGCTGTTGGGAGCAAACTGACAGTCCTTTATTCTTCCAACAAACCGAGCAAAGCAAAAATCCTCTAATTAAACAAATTCCAATATATCGGGCAGTTGTGGTCTGTGTGTATACCTCTCTTTGTCGTTTTGACGAAGAGAGGTTATTTATATACTAAATCAGTCCAAAAGGTGAATGGGAGGTTGTCAGTGTCGCCCACCTCATCAAAAGCCTCCCGTTGTGCGAAATGTAAAAAATATCGTCATGGTAAAAGGCTTCCCCTTGAGGGGAAGCTCCGCCGAAGGCGGTGATGAGGTGGTTCCGACGTTATACAGCTCTATGATTCCACCTCATCCGCCTCCGCTTTGCTCCGGCACCTTCCCCTCAAGGGGAAGGCTCTTGTTGATATCCCCACCCCCGTAGGAAACGCCCCTGCACCCGGGGAAAGGCAGCGCACTAACCCAAAGGCTTCCCCTCAAGGGGAAGGCTATTTTGGCATTCTCCCCATGTAGAAAACGAGCAAAAAGACGAATCAACACGAGGTCATCGGAAACCGCAAATAAAAATCCTGCAATGCTTTTGACATTGCAGGATTTATTATCAGGATATATATTTCCAGGGGTTGACATATCTGCCGTTTACATGGATTTCAAAATGAACGTGAGGACCTGTGCTGTTGCCTGTGCTTCCCATCTTCGCAATCTGCTCGCCCTTTGCGACCTTCTGGCCGACTCGTACAAGCACCTTGGAGTTGTGTGCGTAATAGGTTTCAATTCCGTTGCCGTGGTTGATGACAACGAGATAACCCCAGCCGCCGCGCCTCCAGCCTGCCCACGTTACCGTGCCGCCGTCTGCCGCGTTGATGCGCGTGCCTGTCTTTGCCGCAAAGTCAACGCCCTTGTGCATACCGCCGCGGCGCATACCATAGTTGGAGGAGATTATCGCACCTCTTACCGGGCGCGAGAGTTTGCCTGTCGCCATCGTCTTCGGGCGCTCCTTTGTGCCGACGTGGACAACCTTTGTCACAGGCTGAGCTGTGATTTCGCTGCTTATGATGCTTCTGCTCTCTTCCTTATTGTCGATATAGGTGATGTCGGCGACAACCTTGCGCGTGCCGACACGCCCCTGAGTTACGACCTTCGTCGTGCCCTTATAGAGAGAGCTGTCCTCGACCTTCTTTGTTTCATAAGGAATCGTCTCTGTATATTCGACGCGGCGCACCGCCTCGACAGAGAGGAACGGAACAGCCTTGCCGACTGTGACCTTTCTTCCTGCGCGCAGGCGGCTCGACCTGAGCCCCGGGTTGAGCGCGAGAAGGTCTTCGCGCGTCATTCCGTTTTCCTTTGCGATTGAATCTATCGTGTCGCCCGATCTGATTGTATATTCGCGCTCTGAATGTATTGTCGATGTAAGCTTTTCGCGTATTTCGTCATAGGAGATAAGCTTTGAAGCATCGACATATTTCTGCACTATCTGAACATCCTGTGAGAAATGCGCCGTCACGTTCGGGTCGCTCGTATATAAAAGCTCGTCTATCATCGCCTGAAGCGTGTCGCGGTTGCGGCTCGCGCCGACGACCTCGCCGTTTACCGTGAGCGCATAGAGCATCGATACCTCTTCTATGTTTGAGAAGAAATAGGAGCGCAGGGCATCCTTTGAAATGACCTTTTCGCGCGGCACGATGCCGAGCTCGAAGCGCACGTTTGAGGACACGCTATATGGACGCTCGAGGATTTCGCTTGCACGCTCTTCGACAAAGCGGAGCGCTTCGTTGTATTCGTCGCGGCTATACATATAGCCGAGCTCCTGCCCGTCAACCGTTATCTTGATGCCGACGCTATAGAGCGTTGTCGCTATCATAAAGAACGTCACTGCAAGCATCGTTGTCGCGAGGGCGAAACGGTTTGAGCGGAACTGCTTTGCCGCAACCGTGAGCCTATGGGAAAGACCGCGCAGATAGAGCGTTGCGTTTTCCATAAGCTTCTGCCCGAGGCTCAGGCCGATGACGGCACAGGTGCCTGCCGGGATGAGCACACGCGAATGAAAGCCCGTGCCGAAGATGACCGCGGCGTGAACTACCTTTGAAAAAGCAAAGGAGAAAACCTCATACATAACAGCGAAGAAGCCGACGATTGCATCAACAAAAGCGCTTTTCGCCTCGTTGATGCCTGACAGAACTGACGGCGCGGCAGAAGCTGCGGCAGATGCCTCAGCCTGAGAATCCTTATGCATAAGCTTTCACCTCCGATAACAGAATTTCGGTTACAAACCGGTTACAAAGTAATTACATTATAGCTCATATATGGTTTTATGTCAACCCTTTTGCGCATTTGTTTACAATTAAGAAATCGGTAAAAACCGCCATTTCTCGGCGTTTTTCGCGCAAAGCACAACATATTGTGTTTTTGTAACACAGCTGTAACAAAAGACTTGTTGCCGACCTTGAAAAGAGCCCTCCCTCCTGTTATAATAGCATAAGAAAAATTTTTCGGAGGATATATATATGAAGATTCGCGGAGCTATTTTTGACATGGACGGCACGCTCACAAGCTCCATGCACGTGTGGAAAACCGTCGGCAGTGAGTTTTTGAAGAGTATGGGAAAACAGCCGCGTGAGGATGTTGACCGCCGCTTCACGAGTATGAGCGTCTATGAGGCTGTCGATTTTATGAAGCGTGAATATGGCATCGAAGGCAGCCGCGACGAGATAACGGATATGATAAACAAAACTGTCGAGCATCGCTATATAAACGAAGTGCCGCTCAAGGAAGGCGTTTATGAGCTTTTGTGTGAGCTTCGCTCGCTCGGCGTCAGGATGTGCATCGCCACGGCGACGGACAAATATATGGCGGATGCAGCGCTTACGAGGCTCGGCATCAGAAGCTTTTTCAGCGATATTTTCACAAGCAGGGAGATTGGCAAGGGTAAGGACTTCCCCGATATTTTCCTCGCTGCGGCAAAGGAGCTCGGCACAGAGCCGTCTGAGACGGCAGTGTTTGAGGATTCGTTTGTCGCTGCGGAGACGGCAAAGGCGGCAGGCTTCAAGGTCTGTGGGCTATATGACGATTCATTTGCCTACAGATGGGACTATATGCAGACGATTGCAGACATCTCGGCACATTCAATGCGCGAGCTCCTCGGCAGGTTTGAATAGGTTTGGATAAAGCCCACCTTTGTGTCAAAGGCAGCGGAGCGCACTAACCCAAAGGCTTCCCCTTGAGGGGAAGCTCCGCCGCAGGCGGTGATGAGGTGGTTAAACGTTATCCCATATGCAACAACGTATGTTGTTAATTTATAAAAGACACGTATCTTCTTTGCTTTTCGGCAAAGAA
>JAFSIZ010000156.1 GCA_017439555.1 Oscillospiraceae bacterium
AACAGTGTCACCAATGTTTATCTCAGGTAAATCTTTCTTAATCTGACTGTCTGTCAAATTCTTGATAAGATCCATTGATGCACTCCTCCTTTCTTCATAGACGTTCTTGCCTTAACTCATCGAAGACAGAGGACCGCCCGTTTTATGACCACAATATAATATCACATCTAAAATGAAAATGCAAGCATTTTTTTAAGTTTGTCAAATAAACTTGAGTTATTTCGCATTATAAAGACGTTTCATCGTTATAAACGCTTGTTGCCGAGTATAATAAGTTTTCGGAGAAAACGCATTATCGCCAACGCCGCCCATAACAGCCATACCGTTTTCTTTATCATTTACAAGCGATATATACGAGACCGCATCGGTTGCCCATCCGCTTATATTTGCCGAATCCGAGAACGCATCACTGTTCCCTTTTATGCCCGTATCGTAACCAAGCACTTTCGCTGCACGCATCAGCATCGTTGCCGCCTGCTCGCGTGTTATTTCGCCTTCAGGATTAAACATTCTTTCTCCGACTCCGTTTACAATTCCCAAAGCATTCGCTCTGAGAATATCTTCGTTTAATGTATCCCTAAAAGCAGTAGGGTCTTTGGTTACTTTATTATCTTTGCAAATCTCATAACATGTTTTTCCCAATCTCCTCTCAAGCAGCCGAAGAATGAGTGTACAAAACTCTTCTCTTGTGCAGTTTTTCTGATATGCAGATTGAAGCTCACGAGGAATTAAGTTGAGTTCTTCTGCCTCGGTGACTTCATTTTTTGCCCAAGAGCTCAAGACCTCTGCGTTTTTCATAAAGAACGGAATTAAATCAAAAGAAACTTCCGCATCCCTTATGAATTCCCCATAACCTGAATATGGGTCAGACGAAAAAACAGCATATCGTACATACAATTTATCCGAATCAATGTACCGGCACAGATCAATTGCAGCATTTTCTTCTTCGCATACCATATGAGGTAATTTTCTTGTATCTATTTTGAACATAACCCAATTCTCAAGGTCATATATCGTTGACACCGGTTTTTCCTTCGGGTACTTCACCTCAAAATATCTGTTATTGATAAAGGAGAAAGCCGTTCTGTCTTTTCTCTCTTCATACAGCTTATATTTCAACCCGTCTTCCGACTCAAGAGAAACCGTTATGCAATGCGTTATCGGCTCATATGCCTCGGTTATCCAATACTTTCCATCGGGTGACATCGCAGAAACAACCCTCTGCGTCGCATAACTTTCCCATTCAAGAAACTTTTTAACCTCACAAGTTTTTATATTAACGCTTATGCTTTGAGTTTTTATAATTTCGTCCTCAACTGAAAATTTAACAACAACCGTGTTGTTGTCTTTCCAGAACGCATCGTGAGCAGCATAAAACACTCCTGTAAAAGGACCAGTAAAGAGATCAAAATATCCGTAATCATAAATCTGTTCATGTATTATTCTGAAAGAGGCGGTTTTTATTTCGTACAGCGCATAAAACCTGCACATCCTATCCGTTTCATACAGATATTGCTCGCATATATACAAAATATTTTTACCATCAGGACTAACCTTACTATTGATTAAGTTTACGGTCGATGCATCACCAGCGTCAAAAATAAGTTCTTGCGCCGCGTTGTCATAAATATGACTGTTTCCTTTCAATCGCGAAAGGTTTCCAAAATTTATTTTCTCAACCTTACCGCTATTTGCATCAAGGATATATTGTGAAAGCAAAACTGCCGTATTGTTATCTACCCATACAACAACATCACCAAACGGAATCGGAGCTGCGCCTACGGCAACTATTTTATTATCAAAAAAAAATTTAAGCTCAGCGGAATCTCCCGGCAAAAACTTCGGATCTAAATAGACCGAAACATACTTTTCTTTATCCGGAGAGTCAAAGATTCTTATGCTCTCAATTATATTTCCGGAATCTTCCGAGATTGAATATCCCATACTTCCGCTTTCATACTCAACAAAGCCACCGCCGGATGACGAAATTGCATTTGCAGAGCACGAAAGCGCATTTGCGCCGAAAAGCATTAAAACAGACAATATTACGGATATAAATCTTTTCATTATTTACACCCCCACTCATTATAACACAATTTTGAGCCATTTGGCACACGTCCCCATTCAAACGATTTCCAAACGGCTCAAGCAACTGATTTTAGAATCACCAGAACGTAACTTTATTATTATCAAGATTTATTCTTAAAGTGGTATATTCACCTTGACCTTTGCCATCCAGGATTTCGTAAACAAACTCCTTTTCCATTATAGGCTTATCAGCGGTTTCCGGAGTTGCAAATGCCTTTGCATAAGGAATGTCCAAGGCTTTTGAAATCATAGTCGCAATGAAGCCACGTGTTGCAGGCTGTTTCAAATCAAGCGGTGCACCCTCTAACAACCCCAAATCCTTCGCAATTTTTATATAGTCCTGCGGATATTGAAGTTCTGCGCCCTGCGGTCTGCTTTGTAATACATAATTGTCATACCTGAGAACGCAAACCATTATTTTGATAGCCTGTTCATAGGTTACATCGTCATCCGGTCTGAATGTGCTGTCCGGAAATCCACTTATAATTCTGCACATAAAAGCTTCTGAAACGCAAGCATATGCCCAATGTGTTTTTTTCATATCCCTGAACATGGAACTGTCCGCCCCTGCATACGGGTCAATTTTTTCCCGACCTAACGCAGTGATAACCATTTTCGCCATTTGAGCCCTTGTTACTTTATTTTCGAGTCTGAGAGAACCATCGGGAAATCCGTTCATAATTCCATATTTCCCAAGGTCTAACGCTGACTCTTCGGGTGTCCGGGCAAACGCCGTCAATGCCGCAGATAAAGCGACTGCGACTGCAAGTGAAAGTGCGATAAGTGTTTTGATGAATTTTTTCATAAGAACCCTCCTCAAAATTATAAACAAATTATATCACACCCCTCGAGCCTTTTCAACAGTGAGACCGCGGAGACAACCTCCGCGGTTTCAAAATAGTACCAAAAAATATACGTCCCCAAGTGGCTTTTAACACACGTTTTCGTTGACATATAACAAGACAAATGATACACTTTTAATATAGAAAAAACAGGAGCGACAGGAGGAAAATTAAATGAAAAAAGCAAAAATCCACAGAGCTTTAGCCGTGATTTTAATGTTGATTATCCTGACAACCACATCCGTTTCTGCAATTGTTTTGCAAAAAAAGAACACCTGGCTTGAAAACAAGCTTAAGCAAGGCTATACACCGGAGGATGCATATAGCTTAATGGCAATTTTCCACTTGGCTGACGAAAACTACTCTACTGCAGTAGAAAACAAATACAAGAAGCTTGGCTCCTGGGATGCAGTAGCCGAGGACTATGGCATAAATCTCGTGGATTTTCACGCCTTTATTGAAAGCCAGTTGAATATGGCGGAACGCCTCACAGTTCCTGACGAAATATATGAAGAAATGGTTGTCGAAGGAATGTCATTTGATGAATGCAGAGACTTTGCAATCATGACATATAATGCAAAAATCGACATTGAAACCACCTGGGCAGCACACAAAGAAGGAAAAACAATCGACGACCTGATAAAAGAACGAACAGCTAATAAGACAGCTAAATCACAAGCAGCAACAGATTTAGCGATGGGCAAAATAACAGAAGCTGAATACATAGAAAAGATGCAAACATTAGCGCCGGAGATGACTGATCAAGAAATAATGAAGTTTGCAGAAGATACAGCTACTGATTGGGTAACTTTTCGAACCGCGGCTTCCGGAATAACACCTGAAGAGCTTGAAATGGGAGCGCAAGCGGGATTTACATCTTCACAACAAATACTTCAGCTTTGCCGCCTTAAAGATGCAGAGGACATATCTACGCTGTCTTTTTCAGAAATGCTTGAGTTGGTAAAGAACGGTCAAAGCGTTGACAATGTCATAAAGGATAACCTTTCTCAAGAAAAAATAGATGCATTGCGTGCGGAAAACCAAAATCAAGAAAGCGTAACAACTCCCCCAATAATTGAAGATAATACAAATAATAATCAGATAAAAGAAAATGCTCCAACCACACCAGAAGTTATAACTCCCCCAACCATTCCAAGCGACACATCCAATGATAAAACAACCGAAAGCAACCGTTTTATCGATCTTAAAAATCATGATTGGGCAGAAAACGCCGTTAACGCACTCGCCGATGACGGTATAATCCGTGGAACATCTGCAAACACATTTTCACCCGAAAACAATATTACACGCGCGGACTACGCAGTTCTCCTCGTGCGTGCATTTGAACTAAAAAGCGATAATGTTGAGAGTTTTACAGATGTGTGCTCAACAGATTATTTTGCCGCAGAGCTCGCAGTAGCAAAAAACACCGGAATCGTCGGCGGTATTGGAGAAAATAAATTCGCACCGCGCAATTCAATAACACGTCAAGATATGATGGTTATTGCATATCGCGCACTGAATACGCTTGGTGTTGAGCTTAAACCTGCCGAAGTCATAATACCTGCTGACAATTATGCAGACTTCACTGATGTATCAGGATATGCTCACGAAGCGGTCTCTGCACTTATAAACTCAGGGCTCGTTAACGGAAAAAGCGGCAATATTGCTCCGGCAGCATTTACAACTCGCGCAGAAGTAGCAGTGTTTATTGACAGAATACTCACTTATATTAGCAAATAATACAACAAACGCATAGGAACTGCGTGGTGATATACTCTCCACGCAGTTCCTGTATTTAATAATATGTTTTACTTAAATGGCTTATTTATCTGCCAGTGAGCCGTCAACTGCTTGGTTTGTCAGTTCATACACCTGTCCTTCGCCGTCTACATATGCAACACTTCGGGAGTTGTTCTTCATTCTTCCTATCCACGAGCCGTCACTTAACGGAGAAAGATAATATCGTTTTCCGTCAATGACATTCTCAAACGTCGGTTGGTTTGATACGGTATCCCAGTTAAGCAGCGTTATCGGAGATACCCTCAGCTCTTTTGCTTCCGTATTGTCCTCCACTTGATACCCGAGATAGCTTACCATACGCTTAAAGCTTTCCAAATCCATATATGTGCGCCCATCTATTCTCGTATACCAACCTTCTACATCTTCATCACCGAGGTTGAAATATCCGTCAACAGAGTCGATTTTTACATTGCTTGGGTTAACCAATCTTCTGATTGTGAATGTGTTTTCTTCCTCGCTCTTTTCCCACAGTAACACCTGATTTATGTGATTTATCTTTACATCTTTTGTTTCTTCATCGTAAATCACTTCACTGCCGATTCCTTCAAAGAACGAACGGAGATATATCAATGTTCCTTTTGGCGTGTCATAGAGTACTGTTCCTTTCGGGAACTTCAGATTGTAGAAATATGCCGTTCCTTCTTGCCAAGCTTCGTCCATTGTATCCACTTTGTGTATTACGGGAGTTGTTTTATTTGAAGATACACTTGTTGTCGGCGCTTTCATCACATAGTCTGTTTTTTTATAGATGCGCCCTTCTTCGTCAATTAGCATAAGTTTTTTTGTTTTCTCTCCGTTTTTACTTTCTTCTATTGTAGGCCGAACGATTACTTCATATGTGCCATCCGCAAGAGAATGAACATCATAGCTATTTCCAACAATGTATGCATGCTGAGTCCCACCACCTTTAACGTCATTATTTACGGTCTTCAATGACAATTTAACAAGTTTGTCTTTGGAATCAATTTCAAGATCTCCAAACCCCAAATTCGCTTGCATTTCCCAAAATGTATTAGGACTCAAATATATGCGCCCCTCATACTTTATCGAGCTTCCTGCTTCCGTCATTTGCCCCAATGGAAACCAATCATTCATAAAACTAGTCTTTATGTTGGCGCTGTTTTTCTCCCTTCTCATGCACCCTCTTATCCATAACAACATATCATTCAGATAGTCTATCCGAACCTCTTTTGTTGTTTCATTATGTGCCAGTTTTCCGCCTATTCCTTCGAAGAATTTATCCAAAGAAAAATACGCTTTTCCTGACTCTGAAAATATGACTGTTTCTTCCTGAAACTCGAGACCATTTAGATACATTTTCCCTGCTACGAATTCTTTATCACCCTCCGAAGCTGATATTCTCATTCCTCCTGTGATTGTTCCTACAAGTACAAACATGCAAATTGTGGCTATTATTTTATTTTTCATTAGGCTTAACCTCCTTTCATCTTTCTAGATGCTCAATTTCATTCACCATCTTACGTAAAACCAAAAAGCGAGCAATTCTTACTGCACAAGGGCGGCGGTTTCACCACCGCCCTAAAACCAAAAGTTGACAAATAATGTACGTCCCCAGCGTCACATTAATGTTAAAAGAAAAAACAATAATACCTTTTTCATGATATGTCCTCCTCGTTATATAAACATACCGAAAATCATCCATATTATCCAGCCAACAAGAGCAAACACCAATATTATAGCGATATATTTAAATGTTTTTTTACCTTTTTCTCCATTTCTATCGCAAAAAAACTGTATGAACGCAAGGGCTGATGCAATGCTCACCTGAACAATCGCACCTGTTATTGATTTACCGTCGAGATAGTTCAACACACCCCCAAGCGCATATACAGCTGCGAGCACAAACCACAAATACCATTTTTTCATCCGGAGCACCCCCCTTGTATTGTCAAACTCATTATAACACAAATTATTTTAAATGGAAAGGAATTGAAAAGCGCGCATAATGATGATATAATTATTTCAATATTCCCCATTGGAGGAGAAAAATGCGAGAATTTGTAATACGCGAAAATGATGCGGATACAAGGCTTGATAAATTTGTTGCAAAAGCCGTTCCGTTATTGCCGACAAATCTTATACAAAAATACATAAGACTCAAGCGAATCAAGGTTAATTCAGGACGCGCCAAGCCTGATACAAGGCTTTGTATCGGCGATAAAATCGAAATGTATCTCAATGATGAATTTTTCGAAAAGACACGTGCATCAAAAGCGCAAAACAAGCTCGATGCTTCGTTTCCAAACATTATTTATGAGGACAAAAACATAATGCTTCTCAACAAGCCCGCAGGAATTTCCGTTCACGATGACGAGGCAGGCGGAGAAACGCTTATTGCGCAGATTCTGAGCTATCTTGCAAGTCGCGGTGAATGGAACCCTGACGAAGAAAATGCATTTATTCCTGCGTTATGTAATCGTATCGACCGAAACACTTCCGGAATTGTTATAGCTGCAAAGAACGCTGAAGCGCTCAGAATTATGAATGATAAAATCAAAAAGCGTGAGCTTTCAAAATATTACCTTTGCCTTGTCATCGGAAAGCCGAAGCCTCCTTGCGGAACGCTTAAGGGGTATATATTCAAGGACGCAAAGGAAAACCGCGTTTATGTTCGCCCGACCTCTTGCCCCGGCGCAAAAACCGCAATAACAAAATATTCGACAATCAAAACAAACGGTGAGATTTCTTTGATCGAATGCGAGCTTATCACAGGGCGTACACATCAGATACGCGCACAGATGGCAAACGCAGGGCATCCGCTTGTCGGCGACGGCAAATACGGAAGAAACGCTGACAATAAAAAATACGGTATGAAATATCAGGCGCTTTGCTCATATAAGCTTGTGTTTGATTTCACGACACCGTCAGGCTGCCTTGAATATCTGAACAAAAAGGTATTTACAATCAAAGATATCCCTCTTAAAAACAAATATTTCTAAAACAAAACGTCACAGCCGAAAACGGCTGTGACGCTTTTTATTAAGCAAAGAATTTGCTTATATATCCCTGTACGAAAATGAAGAGAACGATAAGCGGAAGGATATAGGAAACGTATATGCGAATCCATGCCGGGAACTTCATACCCTCGCCCGTGTTTACCTCGTTCATAAAGTTCTTCCAGCCCCAGCCATAGCGTGAGGTGCAGAAAAGAAGATATACAAGAGATCCGAGCGGAAGAAGATTGTTACTTACTATAAAATCTTCAAGATCCATAATATTTGTGCCTGCGCCGAGCGGCTGGAAACCGCTCCAGATGTTAAAGCCAAGAGCACACGGTATGGAGAGAACAAGGATAAGAACAAAATTTACGAGGACTGCTTTTTTTCTCGACCAGCCCCACAAATCCATTGCAAATGCGAGAATATTTTCAAACACTGCGATGACCGTTGAGAGCGCTGCAAACGACATAAAGATGAAGAACAATGTTCCCCATATACGCCCACCTACCATCTCGTTAAAAATGTTTGGCAACGTTACGAAAACGAGATTCGGGCCGCTGTCCGGATTTACACCGAACGAGAAGCACGCCGGGAAAATGATAAGCCCGGAAAGAAGGGCGACAACTGTGTCAAGTGTAAGTATGCTGACGGACTCGCCCATAAGCGAACGCTCTTTTCCTATATAGCTTCCGAATATTGCCATCGAGCCTATACCTATGCTGAGCGTAAAGAATGACTGCCCCATCGCCGCCATAATGGCTTCAAAAATGCCTTCCTCTGCCATTTTGCCGAAATCAGGCTTTAAATAGAACGCAAGACCTTCGCTTGCTCCGGGCAAAGTTACCGCTCTGATTACAAGAATTATCATAATTACCAAAAGACTGGACATCATAACCTTAGTAATCTTCTCAACGCCCTTCTGAAGGCCGAGCGCGCAAACGCCAAATCCAAGAACGACGGATACCACCATCCATACTATGAGCTGAACAGGGCTTGACACAAGAGCGCCGAAAATATTTCCGACCTGTTCTGTCGTTGCGCCGACAAACTCGCCCATTGCCATCTTTACAAAATAGGCGATCATCCAACCGCATACAGTTGTATAGAACATCATAAGAAGATAGTTGCCAATCATTGCAAAGTAGCTGTAGATATGCCATTTTGTTCCTTTGGGTTCAAGCTCATGGAAAGACCTTGCGGCACTTTTTCTGCTTGCCCGACCAACGGAAAACTCCATCGCCATAATCGGAAGGCCAAGAATGATAAGGAACAACAAGTATACAAGAACAAACGCTGCTCCACCATACTGCCCTGTTATATAAGGGAACCTCCACACATTACCGAGACCGATTGCACATCCTGCCGAAATAAGGATAAAGCCCAATCTCGATGAAAAGCTTTCTCTCTCTTTCATAAACTCATCCTCCTTTGTTTTTATATTATATTAACATAAACATCGGACAAAAGCAAGAGAATATGCGCTACCCGACATATTTTTCATATAAAACAAAAGCTATAAAACAAAAAAAAGAACCGCCACAATCGTGACAGTTCTCTGTTGGTCCGAGTGACAGGAGTCGAACCTGCGGGTAGCGTGTATGCTTTGCAAACACACTCCCTGAGATATATGTCCCCACTCGCTCGCCGCTGAAAGCGGCAATCGCTCGGGGATGACAATGAGGCCGCAGGTTCTGGAAATAAAAAAAGAACCGCCACAATTGTGACAGTTCTCTGTTGGTCCGAGTGACAGGAGTCGAACCTGCGGGTAGCGTGTATGCTTCGCAAACACACTCCCTGAGATATATGTCCCCACTCGCTCGCCGCTGAAAGCGGCAACCGCTCGGGGATGACAATGAGGCCGCAGGTTCTGGAAATAAAAAAAGAACCGCCACAATCGTGACAGTTCTCTGTTGGTCCGAGTGACAGGAGTCGAACCTGCGGCCTCTTGAACCCCATTCAAGCGCGCTACCAAGCTGCGCTACACCCGGATATCAACTATAAGAGTATACCACACCTTTTCAAAAGTTGCAAGTGTTTATTTAAAATTTTTTATGCGGAGGTTTATAATGGCAACTGCCTTTATCAGAACAATCATTTTATATCTGCTTGTCTCAACTACATTGAGGGTTATGGGTAAGCGCCAAATAGGAGAGCTGTCTTCCTCGGAATTCGTTATAACAATGCTGTTTTCAGAGCTGGCCGCAACGCCTATGGGAAACCCGGACGCACCTCTCGCCTATGGAATTATACCTGTATTGACCTTATTGGCTCTTGAAATTCTCATCTCTTCCCTCTTCTTAAAAAGCAGACGAATAAGGAAATTTGCCGTTGGAAAGACGAGCATCCTTATCGAAAACGGAAAAATCAACCAGGAAGAAATGAAGCGCATCAGACTTACTCTCGATGAACTCATCGAAGAAATCCGGCTTAAAAACTTTATAAACATTTCCCACGTCAAATATGCGATTCTCGAATCAAACGGCGAACTCAGCGTTTTTCCTTTCGGACAGGAGCAGGCGCCATCGCGCTCTGATGTCGGCAAAAAAGATGACAACACATTCTTACCGCACACTGTTATTTCAGATGGTGTCTTGATAGAAAACGAGATTGAAAGGCTCGGCAAAAGCAGCGCAGAAATAAATGATGAGCTGAAAAGAAGAGGCATTGCATCGCACAAAGATGTTTTTCTTATGCAGATAGACGAGCAAGGCACAATATTCCTCGTTCCGAAGGAGGGTAAGAAATGAAAGAAACGTTTGTTGCAATCGCCATTGTTCTTTGCATTTCCCTCTTCTGCATATTTGCAAGCTCTTATACGGCAAACACATTTACAGAAACACAAATCCAGCTGGATGCCTGCATAAAATCTGTCTATTCCGAGAATTGGGAAAAAGCAGAGGCGGAGCTTGATTCTATCAGAAGCAGCTTCAACAAGCACGACGCCATATTGCGGATATTGAGCAATCACCGTGAGCTTGACGAAATCGAAAGAGGGATTTTAAAAACAGCCTCGGCCATTGAGCTTGAAAACAAAGACAGGTGTATAAATGAGCTTGTCAGTATTGCAGGCATCATGAGGCAAATCAAGGATCTTGAAAAGATAACAGTTGCCAATATTTTATAAAAAACGAGCTTTAATAAAAATAGTTCAAAAGGGATTGCGGCAAAACATCTTTTGCTGCAATCCCTTCCTGTTTTTATTTTGTCTTCAGGCTGTTGAGCTCTGCCAAAAAGGATTCTATATCTTCAAAGGAACGATATACAGAAACAAACCTGATGTAAGCAACCTGATCTATTTCTTTGAGATGTGTCATTATCATCTCACCTATGCGGCTGCTGGACACTTCTTTTTCCATTGTGTTCTGAAGAGTCTGCCCAATTTCATCAGCAACCTCTTCGAGCTTATGAATCGGAACAGGGCGCTTTACACAAGCGCGAAGCATACCTGACATCAGCTTCTTTTTATCAAACAGCTGCCTTGAGCCATCATTCTTTATAACATAAAGCGGCATACTTTCCACAGTCTCGTAGGTTGTGAAGCGTTTCTGACACGACAAACATTCACGGCGGCGACGAATCGAGCCTCCGCCTTCTGCGGGACGGGAATCCAATACCTTGCTTTCAAGATAGCCGCAAAACGGACATTTCATAAGAGACACCTCCATATGGATGAAAGATAAGAATGCAAAATTCTTTTTTTAATATAATACCATAAAAACATATGCAATTTCAAGCAAAAACCGCAAATCGTCACACGTTTGTAACTTTGCTCAGCGCACAACATCCTCCAGAAAGCGTTTTGACCTTGTAAGTTGACCTTCTTCCCGAAAATTCGACGAATAAACCTCTATAATCACATCCCCATTATAGCCGTTCTTTCGCATTTTCTCAAAAAATGAACTGTAGTCAACCTCTCCTTCGCCCGGCAAAAGGCAATCGTTCTGAGCATCACAGTCGCTCAGATGGAGGTTCATTATCCTCTCTCCCATTGCTGAAATGTATTCATCTACGCTAACGCCTGCTCTTCTCGCCTGCTTGAGATCAAGCGTGAAGAAAATATCTCCGACACGCTGTGCAACCTCACACTGATACTCAGGAGAAGACGATTTGCACCACGAGACATTTTCAAGGCAAAGCTTAATATCGTTATCGAGAGCCGTTGCAGCGAGACGTTTCAAAGCTTCACAATGTCTGTCGGCAAAAGCATATTTTTCGGCACCGCTCTGCAGGCGGTCGCCATGGAAAGTAAAGTATTTCGCACCGAGTTTCTTTGCCGCTTTAAAGCTTTTGGCATATCTGCGTATGTTCTCGTCCGTGCGCCTTGAATATTCAGAGAACAGAAAAACACTTTCGGCAAAAGCCGTATACGGGTGAATGGATAAGACGCGAGCACCTGCTCTGTCAAGTTTTTCTTTTATAAGTTCAATAAATTCTTCTGATATTTCATAATCACAGTTGAAGAAGAACTCAAAGGTGTCAAAGCCCAACCGCAACGCCTTTTCTATTGCCTTTTCCGATTCAAGCGGATAGAACACCGCACTGGAAATCCCGATTTTCATCCTACACCTCACATAATAAACATGGGCTTGCAGAAATCTGCAAGCCCTTTTTTCAGTTGTTTATGCCTTTTTCGAAGACTTAGTGAGCTTTGCCCATATCGGACCGGAGATAAACATTGAGGAATAAAGACCGGCAATGATACCGACAACGAGCGGAATTGCAAAATCCCTGATTGAATCAATTGCGAATATTGCACCGAAAATAGCAACCATAGATATTGTAAGAAGTGTTGTTATTGTTGTGTTGATGCTTCTTGTCGCAGTCTGCCAGATGCTCTTGTTTACGATATCGTCAAACGAAGTCTTTCTCATAGTCTTCTTATTCTCGCGAACACGGTCAAAGATGATGATTGTTGCGTTTATTGAATAACCGAGAATAGTCAATATAACCGCGATAAATGTGAGGTTGAGCGGAATGCGGAATATGACATATGAGCCGATTACAATAAGAACGTCATGCAAAAGCGCTGCAACAGCGGCAACACCTGATCTGATATCGAATCTGATTGCGATATAGACAAGCATAAGAAGAACTGCAAGGATTGTCGCTATAATTGCCGCATTTCTCAGATCGTCACTCATAATCGGGCTTACAGTCTCGCAAGAGAGCTTTCCTGCCGCGATTTCAACCTCGTTATTCTCCTCTGCAGGAGTCTCGGTTTCAGATGTCTGCACTTCCGTAACAGGCTCGATATTATATTCAGCATTCAATGCATCATAAAGAGCAGCAAGCTGTGTGTCATCGAGGACATCTGATTTAAGAACTACGTCTGTTGCGTTGCCGTATTTATTAACGGAAACATCAACCTGTGTTGCTTCTTTTGCGATATTTTCAATTTTTGTATAGTCATCGCTGTTAAGCTCAACCGGCATTCTGTAGGTAATAACCGTTCCGCCTGCAAAATCTATATCAAGATTGAACAGCTGTACTCCAAACGGAAGAAGAACAAGAGAAACAATACCTACCAAGCACAAAAGAAGAGCAATAATGCCGAAAACATTGAACTTTTCGACTATATTAAATTTTTCAGACATTTTTTCAAACATTTTCTTTTCCCTCCTTATGCGCCGTATGCCTTATTTGATTTAATGTTCATGTCTACAAGACGGTAAAGCAAGAAGCGCGATACAACAAGAACCGTGAACATTGAAACAACAACACCGATACCAAGCGTTACAGCAAAGCCAACAACCGTTCCCATACCAAACTTATAAAGAACAACTGCTGCAATAAGCGTTGTAATGTTCGAGTCGAGAATCGCCGTGAAAGCACGCTTAAAGCCTGCATCAATAGCTGCCTGAAGAGTTTTTCCGACGCGGAGTTCCTCTTTTATTCTCTCAAAGATAATAACGTTTGCGTCAACCGCCATGCCTATTGAAAGAATGATACCTGCGATACCCGGAAGAGAAAGGTTTACCTTAAAAATCGACATAAGCAGAACAAGAAGCGCTGTATAGAAGATTAGCGCAATGCTTGCAACAACACCCGGCACGCGATAGACGATTATCATAAAGAGCATTACGAGGATAAGACCGACGAGACCTGCGATAAGGCTCTTTTCGAGAGCTTTCTGACCAAGTGTCGGGCCAACAGATGTGCTCTGAATATTTTCGAGCTCAAACGGGAGACGACCTGAGTTGATGATGTTTGCAAGAGTCTTGGACTGCTCACCGCCTGAAGCCAACATACTGTCAGCGCCACCGATTGTGATAACGACAGACTCAGAGTTGATACCCGTTGAAGCATAGGATGCATCAACATACGGGCGGCTCTGAACTACACCATCGAGAACTATATCGATATAGTTCTTTCCTTCAGCCGACTTGGAAGCGGCTGTCTTTGTTGCCTGAGTAAACTTTGTGCGACCTTCGCCTGTAAGCTCAAGAATAACATGGTGCTCATTTGCGCCACCTTCAGCAACAGGCCCGAATACTGACTCTGCGCTCTTGACATCCGAGCCTGTAACGATGACGTTTCCGTCAGCATCGCGGAACTCAAGAACAGCGGTTTTTCCGAGAAGTGCAGATGCCTTCTCCTCATCAGTAACGGAAGGAATTGCAACGAAAATTCTGTTTTCGCCTGATGTCTGAACGCTTGCTTCCGTATATCCTGCAGCATCCAATCTTCTGATCAGAACGGTTTTTGCAACTTCCATATCCTCTTCAGAAGGAGCGTTTCCGTCTTCAGTCATTGCCTGAAAGACTATTTCCGTACCTCCTGCAAGGTCAAGGCCCAATGTAATGTTTCTGAAACTCGGCAGCTCATAGTCGCCGATCTTCTGTTCAAATCCCGCAATATAGGTAAAGAAACCTATAACCAATATAACTGCGAGAAAGCCCAGAATTCCTCTGCTTACGCTTTTTTTCATATGTATTTACCTCCTTTATTTGCATAAAAAAATCTAAATTTCCTTATGCACGACTAAAACATTATATCTTTTAAATTCATTTTAGTCAATAGCAAATTAAAATTAACCTTAAACCTTCAGCTCTGCTTCAGTTTCTATAATGTCTGTATATTTTGAGATTGCAGGCGTTACATAGTCTCTCAAAAACTCTACGACCTGTGAAGCACTTCTTCCCGTGAAATTCTTCGGGTCGAGATTTCTTTCAATTTCCTCTTTTGTCATTCCGAACGCCGGGTCAGCTGCTATTCTGTCGATAAGGTCGTTTGCTTCACCGTCTTCCTTCACGCGCTTGCCTGCCGCGATTGAATGGGTTCTGATGAGCTCGTGGAGCTCCTGGCGGTCTCCCCCACGCTTTACTGCATCCATCATTATGTTCTCAGATGCCATAAACGGAAGCTCTTCCATAACTCTGCGGCGGATAACCTTTGGATATACAACCAGGCCGGATGCGATATTCAGATAAATCGAGAGAATTGCATCTGTTGCGAGGAACGCCTCAGAAACCGCAAGGCGCTTGTTTGCAGAATCGTCAAGTGTTCTCTCGAACCACTGTGTAGCAGCCGTGAGTGCCGGATTCTGAGCTGTGCTGATGACGAACTTCGCGAGCGCACAAATACGCTCAGAGCGCATCGGATAGCGCTTATACGGCATCGCGGATGAGCCGATCTGCTTTTTCTCAAACGGCTCTTCCATCTCCTTGAGGTTGGAGAGAAGACGAAGGTCTGTTGCGAATTTGCAAGCACTCTGTGCAATGCCCGAAAGCGTTGCAAGAGCCATCGAATCTATCTTTCTGGAATAGGTCTGACCCGAAACGGGAACCACTCCGTCAAAACCGAGCTCCTCCGCAATATAAGCTTCCATCTTTTTGATCTTTTCTTCATCGCCGTCAAAAAGCTCCATAAAGCTTGCCTGAGTTCCGGTTGTTCCCTTTGAACCGAGAAGGCGCATTGCATCAATTCTGAATTCAAGCTCAGAAAGATCATAGAGAAGCTCATTGATCCAAAGAGTTGCTCTCTTTCCGACAGTCGTGAGCTGTGCCGGCTGATAATGTGTGAAACCGAGGGTCGGCATATCCTTATATGTATCCGCAAACTTTGAAAGCGCGGATATTACGCTGACGAGGCGCTGCCTTATGAGCTTGAGCGCATCGCGCATAATTATAAGATCAGTGTTGTCTCCGACATAGCAGCTTGTCGCGCCGAGGTGAATTATTCCCTTTGCATTCGGGCACTGAAGTCCGTATGCATAAACATGGGACATTACATCGTGGCGGACTTCCTTCTCTCTCTGCTCTGCTGCCTCATAATTTATATCGTCCTTCATGCTCTCAAGCTCTTCAACCTGAGCCTGTGTCACAGGAAGGCCAAGCTTCATTTCAGCTCTTGCAAGAGCAATCCACAGCTTACGCCATGTTTTGAATTTCGTGTCCGGTGAAAAGAGTTCAAGCATTTCCGGGCTTGCATATCTTCCGGACAGCGGCGATTCATATACATTTCTCATAATTTTCTCTATCCTTTATCCCATAATCTTTTCAAGCGCCGCAAGCTTTGTGCAAAGGCACAGAAGCTCAGACGCAATTTTGAGTTCTTCAACCGACGGATAAGTCGGCGCAATGCGGAGGTTGCGGTCCTGCGGATCATTTCCATATGGGAATGTTGCGCCGCAGCCCGTCATAACAACACCTGCATCCGCCATAAGCTTGTGAACGCGCTTTGCTGTGCCGTTCATAACATCAAGGCTTATGAAATAACCGCCGCGCGGTGCTGTCCAGTCTGCGATATCGAGACCTGCAAGCTCTCGCTCGAGAGTTTCGAGAACAATCTCAAACTTCGGAGCTATTAGCGCTGCATGCTTTCTCATATGGGCCATAATGCCATCAAGATTCTTGTAATATTTCACATGGCGAAGCTGGTTGATCTTATCCGGACCGATCATCTGATAGGTCATAACCTTCTTTGCGGCTGCGATATTTGCCTCGCTCATTGCCATAACCGCAACACCGGCGCCGGGGAATGATATCTTGGAAGTGGATGCAAAGATATATACCATATCTTCCTTTCCGTTTTTGCGGCACTCTTCCAGAATGTTGAGAAGCTTATCGCCCTCTTCATAGAGATCGTGCACACAATATGCGTTGTCCCAGAAAATTCTGAAATCCGGGGCTGCAGGATTAAGCGCTGCAAACGCACGCACCACGTCATCGGAATATGTGATTCCGCTCGGGTTGGAATATTTCGGAACACACCATATCCCCTTTACCGACGCATCGTTTTCCACATATTTTTTAACCTCGTCCATATCAGGACCAGCTTCTGTCATTGCAATCGGAATCATCTTTATGCCAAAGCATTCGCAGATTCCGAAATGCCTGTCATATCCCGGAACGGGACAGAGAAATTTGACTTCAGAAAGCTTGCACCACGTGGTGTTTCCCAAAACGCCATGAGTTACGGATCTTGAAATCATATCGAACATCATTGTAAGACTTGCATTTCCGCCGACAATGATTTCCTTTGTCGAAACGCCAAGCATTTCAGCAAATATTTCCTTCATTTCGGGAATACCGTCAAGCCCACCGTAGTTTCTGACATCCGGTGTTGTATCGGCGACATCACTTCCTGCTGATATTACAGAGAGAAGGTCATCGCAGATATCAAGCTGATCCGGAGCCGGCTTGCCGCGCGACATATCGAGCTTGAGCCCCTGTGCCACATACTCTGCATACTTCTTTTCAAGCTCTGCACGAACAGCAGTTGCCTGCTCACGTGCAAGATTCTTGTAAGATACTTTTTCCATAAATACATTTCTCCTAAAATTAAATTACAAAAGTTTGCCTGTGCATCTCGGGAACGGCAAAACATCACGGATATTTGCAATGCCAGTGAGATACATGATAAGGCGCTCGAAGCCGAGACCATAGCCGGCATGGGATACTCCACCATATTTTCTCAGGTTGAGATACCATTCATAATCCTCGCTTGCAAGCCCCATCTCTTCCATCTTTGCAAGGAGAACATCATAGCGTTCTTCACGCTGGCTGCCGCCTATAAGCTCACCTATACCCGGAACGAAGAGGTCCATTGCCGCAACTGTTCTTCCGTCATCATTCTGACGCATATAGAAAGCCTTTATCTCCTTCGGATAGTTGATGAGGAACATCGGCTTTTTCATAATTTCCTCAGTGAGGAAGCGCTCGTGTTCTGTCTGGAGGTCGCAACCGAAGAATACAGGGTATTCGAATTTATCCTTGTGCTGTTCAAGAATTTTTATACCCTCTGCATATTCCATAACACCGAAATCGGAATTTACAACGTGTTCAAGGCGCTCGATAAGACCCTTGTCAACAAACTGATTGAAGAAATTCATTTCCTCTTTGCAGGTATCGAGAACGTGACGGATAACAAACTTTACCATCGCCTCTGCAAGCTCCATATCATCGTTGAGGTCGGCAAATGCGATTTCCGGCTCTATCATCCAGAACTCTGCAGCATGGCGCGCTGTATTTGAATTTTCAGCTCTGAAGGTCGGCCCGAAGGTATATGTTTTTCCGAATGCAAGTGCAAAGGTTTCAGCCTCAAGCTGACCTGAAACCGTGAGGCTTGCTTCTCTTCCGAAGAAATCCTGAGAATAATCGACCTTTCCGTCTTCCCCTCTCGGCGGATTCTCCATATCGAGAGTGGAAATCTTGAACATCTCGCCCGCGCCTTCACAGTCGCTTCCTGTGATAATCGGTGTGTGGGCATAAACAAAGCCGCGTTCATTGAAGAACTTATGGATTGCATATGCTGCCTCACTTCTTACACGGAACACCGCTGAGAATGTGTTTGTTCTCGGGCGGAGATATGTTATAGTGCGAAGAAACTCAAGCGAGTGGCGCTTTTTCTGCAACGGATAATCCGGCGCAGACTCACCCTCAACACTTACCGAATCAGCTTTTATTTCAAACGGCTGTTTTGCTTCAGGTGTGAGGAGAAGCTTTCCCGTTACGACAATTGCACTTCCGACGTTGAGATGTACAAGCTCCTGGAAATTTTCGAGCTTATCATCAATAACCACCTGGATGCTTTTGAAATATGAGCCGTCATTAAGCTCGATAAAACCAAACACCTTTGAATCACGGACTGTGCGGACCCATCCGCCGACGGTGATCTGCGCATTTGCAAAACCTTGAGGTGCTGCAAATATTTCTTTTACGTTTGTCAGCTTCATTCTTTTCAACTCCAATTTATCTAAATATACATACAATATATTAAAACACAAATTCATCAAAAAGTCTATAAAAAATTTGGAATAAATACAGAAATTTTCTATAAATTCCAATATTCTTTTTGCATCACTACGCAAAGTTTACGGAATACTTATTATGTAGCTTAAAATAAAGATGCAAGGAGTTGATAAAATGATTGACAAGACCGCGCTGTTTCTCACTATAGTCGGTGCTTTGAACTGGGGTTCGATCGGAATCTTCCAATTTGACATCGTCGCTTCGATATTCGGCGGCCAGGATGCAGTATTCAGCAGAATAGTCTACACTCTCGTCGCCCTCGCCGGTATCTGGTGTATATCACTTTTCTTCCGGGATGACGCCGTTGCGGAATCACACAAGCGAACCGACGGAATATAGTAAAAAGGAACAGATGAAAAATCTCATCTGTTCCTTTTGCTTCTTTTATTAAAGAGCCTTTACGATTTCTTCTGTATCGCGAGCGATCATAAGCTCTTCGTTTGTCGGGATAACGAAAATCTTTACATTTGAATCTGCAGCGGAAACATCTGTTTCCTTACCGCGAACGTTGTTCTTCTCTGCATCCATCTTTACGCCCATATACTCAAGACCGGAGCAGATATCGCGGCGGAGGTCGCAGGAGTTTTCACCTATACCTGCAGTGAATACGATAGCATCAACACCGCCCATAGCCGTTGCATATGCACCGATGAACTTCTTTACCTCATAGATAAACTTGTCAAGAGCGAGACGTGCACGCTCATTGCCTTTGGCTGCAGCATCATCGAGATCGCGGAAGTCGGAGCTTACACCGGAAATACCGAGAACGCCGGACTTCTTGTTGAGGATGTTGTTCATCTCCTTGATGTCATAGCCATAGCGACCCATGAGGTATTCAAGGATTGTTGCATCGATATCGCCTGCGCGTGTGCCCATAAGGAAGCCTGCGAGCGGGCCGAGACCCATGCTTGTGTCTACACACTTGCCATCAACAACAGCGGAAAGCGAAGATCCGTTGCCGAGATGGCAGCAGATTACGCGGCTATGCTCAGGATTGCCGAGCATATCGATTGCACGTGCCGAAACATAGCGATGGCTTGTGCCATGGAAACCATAGCGACGGACATCGTCGTTTTCATAGTATTCATACGGAATCGGATATATGTATGCCTTCGGCGGCATTGTCATATGGAATGCTGTGTCAAAAACAGCAACCTGCGGAGTCGAGGGCATAACAGCCTGACATGCGCGGATACCCATAAGGTTTGCCGGGTTGTGGAGCGGGCCGAGCGGAATGCACTTTTCAATCGCCGCGATGCAAGCATCGTCTACAAGACAGCTTGCCGTAAACTCCATACCGCCATGGAGAACACGGTGACCTACTGCTGCGATTTCATCGGTTGATGCGATGACGCCCTTTTCGGGATCGACGAGAATATCAAGAACTGCCTGGATTGCTTCGCCGTGTGTCGGCATTGCGATGTCTACCTTTACATCTTCGCGCTCAGGAACCTTATGTGTGAGACGTCCGTCGATGCCGATACGCTCACAAAGACCTTTTGCGAATACCTGACCGCCCTCTGATTCCATAAACTGATATTTCAGCGAGGAACTGCCTGCGTTGATAACAAGAATTTTCATAATTTGCTGCCTCCGTAAATAATTTCTTTCATTCGTCTTGAAAAAACGAACAATTGCAGTTAAAATAATAAAAAAGACTGTTGTCTTTCTAAAAACGCAACATATATTTTAACTTATTACACTCATTTTTGCAAGCCCTTTTTCACTTTTTCTTAAAAAGGATGTTGAATTCAATGAACATTTGCGGTATTGTTTGCGAATATAACCCATTTCACAACGGGCATTTATTTCATATCGAAGAATCAAAAAGGCGCGGTGTCGATGCCATTATATGCGTAATGAGCGGCAATTTTGTGCAACGCGGAGACTTTGCGATTATGCATAAGCTTGCACGTGCCGAAGCCGCAGTACGTTGCGGTGCCGATATTGTCATCGAGCTTCCCCTTCCCTGGTCAATATCATCCGCAGAGCTTTTTGCATATGGGGCGGTTTCGGTTCTCGCGAGGCTCGGTGTCGTCAGAAGCTTATCCTTCGGAGCTGAGACGGATGATGTGCAGGCGCTTACCCAAACAGCCGTACTTCTGAAATCCGAAGCCGTAAGCGCAAAGATATCCGATGAATATGCAACCGGAATTTCCTATGCAACAGCCCGTGAAAATGCGCTGCGAAGCATCTGTCCCGAGCTTGCCGAAATTATTAAATCACCCAACAACATTCTCGGCGTTGAATATTTAAAAGCCATTTCAAGTCTTAACTCGAAAATCCGGCCGATTGCTGTCACGCGAAGCGGCGCCGCTCACGACAGCGATTTTCCTGCAGGTAACATAGCTTCCGCCTCCGCACTCAGAGAGCTTATACATTCCGGCAAGGATTTTGCTGCGTTTATGCCATCGCAGGCCTTCAGCATCTACAATCGTGAGCACAGCCTCGGCGCAGCTCCTGTTTTCTCCGAAACGGCTGACAAAGCTATGATGAGCGTTCTGAAGCGTTTCTCTGCAAAAGATTTTAAAAAATATAACGACGTATCAGAAGGATTGCAGTTCAGGCTCCTTGAAGCTGTTTCGCGCGAATCTTCCCTTCCCTCCGTCATTGCGTATTGCAAAACAAAACGTTATGCGCACGCAAGGCTTCGCCGCATATTTTTAAATGCGTTTCTTGGTTGCGAAGGGAAATTTTCAAGAGGACGAGTTCCTTACGCGCGCATTCTCGCCTTTAATGATACCGGCCGAAAAATCATAAAAGATGCAAAAAAACATGCTTCCATCCCTATAATCACCAAACCCTCTGCAATCAAAAAAGAGAGCAAAAAAGCACAAGACCTTTTTGCCCTCGAAAGACGCGCTGACGATATATATTCGCTTTTTATGGAAAGCCCACTCGCACAGGGAAGCACACTCACCTGTTCACCGATTTATGTTCCGGAAAATCATTAAAGCTCAGCAACCAGTTCTTTAAAGCGTTTTCCGCGGAGCATAAAATTCTCAAACATATCAAACGATGCGCAGGCCGGAGACAACGTTACAATGTCACCGCTTTCCGCGGCATCCGATGCGGCCTTCACCGCTTCTTCAAACGAAGCACACATTATTACCGGAAGCTTCTCCGGAGCGTAGCCCGGGGCCTCGGTTACCGCGAGCCTTATCTTCTCAGCGGTTTTTCCAACCAAGATAAGCGTTTTGACATATTCCTGCGCAACCTCACCCAGCTCATCAAAAGGACTGTTTTTATCATATCCGCCTGCAATGAGAATAACCTTGCGGCCAAACGCGCGCAAGCCGGCTATCGTGCGCGTCGGGCTGAATGCGATGGAATCATTATAATATCTCACCCCGTCTTTTTCGCGCACAAGTTCCATTCTGTGCTCCACTCCGCCGAATTCACGCGCCACGGACAGAATATCATCCTTCGACACAAAGCCTTCACACGCAGCTATTGCCGCCATATAATTCTCAACATTGTGCATACCCGGAATCTTTATATCGGAAAGAGCGAGTATCTTTTCGCTTTTTTTATTTTTACGTCGAACAATAAAGCCATTCTCCACGCAATAGCCGTCATCGAGAATTTCTCTTGATGAAAACAGAACTGCGCGTTCTCCCACTTCTGCTGCTATGTCGCGTGTTACACTATTGTCAAAATTCAGAACAACACGCCCTGATGATGCTGCAAATATCTGTTTTTTTGCTTCTGTATATTCTTCCATTGATTTGTGCATATCAAGATGATTCGGCGTTATATTCGTTATGACGGAAATATCCGTGCTGTATTTTATTTTCATAAGCTGGAATGATGACAGCTCAATAACCGCGAAATCCTCAGGCTTCATCTCATCTGCATCAGGAAGAAGCGGACGTCCGATATTTCCTCCAACAAAGCAACGCTTTCCCGCTTTTTTCAGAAGCTCACCGATAATTGTGGTTGTGGTTGTCTTACCGTCGCTGCCTGTAATGCCTATGCTCATACACGGACACAGCTTCAGGAACTGTTCCATTTCTGTCGTTATCACGCTTCCGCTCTTTTCCGCAGCGATAAGCTCCGGCACATCATATCTCATTCCCGGGGTTTTGAAGATAATATCGAAACCCGAAATAGCCGAGAGATAGGTCTCTCCGAATGAAAATTCCGCACCGAGGCCGCGAAATTCAGAAAGCAACGTTTCGTCGTGGTTTTCCTTTTTATCGCAAACCATAACCCCGGCACCTGCGGATAAAAGAAGCCTCACAAGCGGAGTGTTGCTCACACCCATACCTATTACCGCGCAACGTTTGTTTTTTACTGCGTTTAAAAATTGTGAAAGCGCTGTATTCATACTCATTAACTCCCCGATCATATTCATAAAAAACAATCAGGCAACCGAAAGGGTTGCCGGATTGAATGCCCGATATTAGTCTACGATGATATCCTGAACAAGAGCTTTGAATGCATTGTATTCTTCCTCTGTTCCGTTGACATTGACTGTTACAGGTTTTGTAAGGTCGATACTGAAGATTCCCATTATTGACTTTGCATCAATAACATATCTTCCGGAGACTATGTCGATATCGCACATCTGCGAGCAAGCTGCATTAACGAAGGTTTTAACCTCGTTGATTGACGAAAGGGCAATTTTGAAGCTGTACATAATTTTAATATCTCCTTTCAAATTTTATGTTGCTATTTGCCTTACAAATAAAGTATAATACTTTTAGAAGTTTTTTTCAACTATTTATATATTAAATTTGGGTGAACATATGAAAATTGCATTTCACACTTTAGGTTGCAAAGTAAATCAATTCGAAACACAGGCACTTGAGCTCATTCTGGCCCAACGCGGTCACAGCATTACAGGCGAATTATCGGAAGCAGATGTGATAGTTGTAAACACCTGCACCGTCACCTCCGTGAGCGACCAGAAATCGCGAAGAACAATACGCCATTTCGCAAAGCTCTATCCTAATGCCAGGATAGCTGTCTGCGGATGTCTGGCTCAGATAAATCCGGATAGCATAAAATCAATCGACGGGGTGTCACTTATCGCCGGAACCTCCGACAGAATCGCTTTTGTCGATAAGATTGAAGTGATAAACTCCGTGAACGAATATAACTTTACACCAGACAATGCCTTACGTCGCAAAGTATTCGAGGATCTGCCTGCAGGCGGACTTTACGGTCACACGCGCGCTATGCTGAAAATTGAAGACGGCTGCAGTAACTTCTGCACCTATTGCATAATACCGTATTCACGGGGTCCTGTAAGGTCAATGTCACCGGCAAAGGCTTTGGCCGAATGTTCAAAGCTGAGAGCTCAGGGCTATAAGGAAATAGTTGTCACAGGAATCGAGATATCTTCATACGGCAAGGATCTTGAGCCTAAAACGAATCTTATCGATATAATATCAACGCTGTGCGAAGCTTTCGGCGATATTCGTTTCAGGCTCGGCTCTATCGAGCCGCGAACCATAACGGAAGAGTTTTGTGTCAAGCTGAAAAGCTTCACAAATCTTTGTCCTCATTTTCATCTCTCGCTGCAAAGCGGCTGTGATGAAACGCTTAAAAGAATGAACCGAAAATATGATTCAGAGCGTTTTTTTGAATCCGTCACGCTTCTGCGCGAGCATTTTCCCGGATGTGCAATAACCACTGATGTTATTGTGGGATTCCCGGGAGAAACCGAAGAAGAATTTTCACAGACTCTTCGCTTTATTGAGAAATGCAGATTTTCATCCATGCACATATTCCCCTATTCAAAGAGAAACGGCACTCCTGCCGCAAAAATGAGCGATCAGATTATGAGAGCCGAAAAGACGACACGTTCACGCAGGGCAATAAATATAGCAAAAAACATGGAAGCGGAATTTCTTTCTATGCACAAAGACTCCGAGCAGGACGTGCTGTTTGAAGAAATGAACGACGGATACTGGACGGGACATACACCAAATTATATCCGGGTTTATGTTGACAGCCGCGATATCACAAAAAACGATATTCTGAGAGTCCGCATATGCGAGCCGTTCAAGGACGGCGTTCTCGGCGAAATTCTCTGATGCTTGTCACTATATAAAATCGAGAATGCTATTTTACGGACAATGTGATATAATTACATTGTATTCTATTTTAAAGGATTGTATTTTATGTTTGAACATATTCTTTCTGAGCTTAAGAATATTCCGGATCTGCGGATTTTGGAAAATGAGCCGATGTCACATCACACCACCTTCAAAATAGGAGGCCCTGCAAGGCTTTTTCTTGATGCTCATTCGACTGATGCGCTCTCAAGCGCCTACAGCCTGCTTTGTGATTCCGGCGTCTCCCCCCTTATTCTCGGAAACGGCAGTAATCTGCTCGTCAGTGACAGCGGTTTTGATGGCACCGTTCTAAAGGTTTCGTGCAACAAAATCACGGTATGTGAAAACAGGATTTTTGCAGAAGCCGGTGCACTTCTCTCTTCTGTTGCAAGCCTTGCTCAAAAAAGCGCCCTGAGCGGTCTTGAATTTGCACACGGAATTCCCGGTTCTGTCGGCGGCGCTGTTGTTATGAACGCCGGTGCATATGGCGGAGAAATCTCGGATGTTCTTATCTGTAGCACCTATATTTCAAAAGACGGCATTTTCCGCATATGCAACAAAGAGCATAACTTCGGCTACAGAAACAGCATATACAAGCACAACTCAGACTTTACGGTTTTGTCTGCAGAGTTTGAGTTCAGTTGCGGCGATGCTGAAAAAATAGCTGAAACAATGCGTGAGCTCGCCGAAAAGCGGCGGTCAAAGCAACCGCTTGAATACCCGAGTGCCGGAAGCGTTTTCAAACGCCCGGAGGGCTGTTTCGCAGGCGCTCTTATCGAACAATGCGGTCTCAAAGGCTTTTCCATCGGCGGTGCCGAGGTTTCGGAAAAGCACGCGGGATTTATTGTCAATCGCGGCGGTGCGACTGCCTGTGACGTGAGATCGCTTATTGAGCATATTCAAAATGTTGTTTTAAAAGAAACAGGTATAAGTCTCGAATGTGAAATTTGCTTTGTGCAAAAGGAAGGTTGAAAATGGATTTTTTTATAATTTCAGGAATGTCAGGTGCCGGTAAGAGCCGCGCCGCATCAGTGCTCGAGGATATGGGCTTCTATTGCGTTGACAATATGCCGCCCGAGCTCATCCCAACGTTTGCTGAGATGTGTATAGCTGCCAACAGCCGTTTTTCACACGTCGCACTCGTCACCGACATACGCGCAGGACTCGATTTTTCTGCGCTTTTCAAAGCGCTCGACAACATCAAAACGCTCGACTGCAACTATAAGATTCTCTATTTCGAGGCCTCAACCGATGTTATTATAAAGCGCTATAAAGAAACAAGACGGCGCCATCCGCTTTTCACCGAAGGAACACCTATCGAACGCATAATTGAAACTGAAACGGAAATGCTTGCCGGAGTCAGGGCACGTGCTGACTATATTATCGACACATCCACCCTCACCTCTCCCGCTCTTCGCGACAGGCTTATTCAATTCTTTGAAAACAACTCTCTGCGTGAACAATCAATGATAATAAATGTTACATCATTCGGTTTCAAATACGGTGTTCCGGCCGATGCAGACCTTGTTTTCGATGTCCGTTTTCTTCCAAACCCTTATTACGATATCCGTCTTCGCCCTAAAACAGGCCTCGATGAAGAGGTTTATGCATATGTTATGAAATGGCAACAGACCACAGACTTTCTTTCACATCTTCACAATCTGATTGATTTTCTCCTTCCTCAGTATATCGAAGAAGGGAAAACATCTCTTAATATTGCCATTGGATGCACAGGCGGCAAGCATCGCTCAGTCGCTTTGACAGAAGAGCTCGGAAACCACATTGCAGAGCTTGGCTACCGCACAGTCAAGATGCACCGTGATTCCGAAAGATAAACTATGTCCGGAGATTTTGAAATGGATATGAATTCTGATTTTCAACGCCACGGCATCGTTGCAATCGGTGGTGGCACAGGACTGTCAACCATGCTCAGAGGACTTAAAAAGTTTACGGATGACATAACCGCGATCGTCGCTGTTTCAGATGACGGAGGCGGAAGCGGAGTTCTGCGAAACGATCTTAATATGCTTCCCCCGGGAGATATCAGAAACTGTATAATCGCGCTTTCCAACACAGAGCAGCTTATGTCACGCCTGCTGTCCTATCGCTTCAGCGAAGGAGTTCTCACCGGGCAAAGCTTTGGTAATCTGTTCCTTGCAGCACTTAATCGCGTGACCGGTTCTTTTTATCATTCAGTTCGCTATATGAGCGATGTTCTCGCCATAACCGGGCGCGTTCTTCCCGTCACAACCGAGGATGTACACATTGAAGCTGAATTTGAAAACGGTGCAATAGTACGCGGCGAATCAAACATAAACACACAGAAACGGCTTTTGAACTGCCCGATAAAGCATATCAGAATGATTCCCGAAAACGCGAAAGCCCTTTCAGATACCATAAGCGCCATAACCAATGCAAAGCTACTTGTTTTTGGCCCCGGAAGTCTTTACACAAGCATCATTCCAAACCTTCTCGTCGATGGAATTATCGATGCCGTGCGAACTTCAAAAGCGCGCAAGATATATGTCTGTAATGTTATGACACAGGACGGCGAAACAGAAAACTACACTGCCATCGACCACGTCAGGGCTCTTTTTGATCATTCTTACAGAGGATTGTTTGATACCTGTATTGTAAACAGTGCAAAAATCCCGGACGGACTTATTGAAAAGTATGCCGCAGAGGGCGCTGAACCGCTGCCTGTTTGCGAAGAGGAATTCGAGGAAATGGGAATAAAGCTGATTTCCAGACCCCTCATTTCCGAAAACACGCCGCTTGCACGCCACGACTCTGAAAAACTCGCTTCTGTTATTATGGAAATATACCGTGATGAAATTTAATTAGCAGGTGAAAATATGACCTTTTCAGCAAAGATCAAAGAAGAGCTATGCTCTCTTGCAATAAAAAAGCCTGAATGCGCTCTCGCAGAATGCTGTGGTATGATTTTATTTGCCAATTCGACAAAAAGCGACCAGATCAAAATCACCACAGAAAATAAAAATATCGCACATCGCGCATCAGCTCTTATGAAAAGTCTCTTTGGATTTGATTTTGATAAAAAAATCATTCCTGCAACGGCTTTGAAAAAATATAATCTCATAATTGAAAATCCCGAAAAGCTTTGTGAAATTTTTGAGACCTTCGGCATTGATCCCAAGGTTTCACTCCGCTTGAACGGCGCGCTCATTGAAACAGATGAGACTCGCGCAGCTTTTTGTCGCGGTGCTTTTCTGACGGGAGGATCCGTGACAGATCCCGAAAGCGGATATCACCTTGAGCTTGTTACCTCACACTCTAACCTGAGCCGCGAGGTTATTTCTCTTCTTCTCGAGCTTGAGCTCCACGCAAAGCTTGCATTCAGAAAATCAAATCACATTGTTTATTTTAAAGAAAGCGGAAATATTGAAGATTTTCTCACTCGCATCGGCGCACCGCTTTCTGCGCTCGAGCTTATGCAGACAAAGCTTTTAAAGGATGTCAGGAACAAAATAAACCGCAAAGTTAACTGTGAGTTTGCGAATATGTCAAAGACGGCAGATGCCGCAAAAGCTCAGCTTAACGCTATCAGAATCATAAGCGAAAACGACGGCCTTGAATCGCTCTCTCCACAGCTTCGCGATGCTGTGGAGCTGCGGCTTGCCAACCCCGAATTATCACTTTCAGAGCTTGCGAAGCTTACAGACGGTCAAATCAGCCGTTCAGGCCTGAACCACAGATTCAACAAGCTTCTGACCATTGCCGAAGAAATTATTGCACGAAAGGATACAGAGTAATGAGTGGCTTTGCACATCTTCACGTACATAGTGAATACAGCCTGCTTGACGGCGCCTGCCGCATAAGCAAGGTATGTGAACACGCCAAAGAGCTTGGTCAGCCGGCTATTGCCATAACCGATCACGGCGTGATGTATGGTGTAATTGATTTTTACCGCGCCGCAAAAGCTGCCGGAATAAAGCCGATTATCGGTTGCGAAGTATATATGGCTCCGCGTTCTATGACTGATAAGGAAGCCACCACAGACAGGGAGCCTGCTCATCTTATTCTTCTTTGCAAAAATGAAACAGGCTATAAAAACCTCATACATCTTGTAAGCAAATCGTTTACGGAAGGCTTTTACGGCAAGCCGAGAATCGACATTGATATTCTTTCAAAACACGCAGAAGGCCTTGTCTGCCTGTCTGCCTGTATAGCAGGAACGATTCCGCGCCTCATTATGCGAGGCGATATCGATGGCGCACGTGATTATGCGCTGAAATTGTCTTCGATTTTCGGCAATGATAGCTTTTATCTCGAAATACAGGATCATGGGCTGGAAGAGCAAAAAGAGGTCAACCGCGTGCTTATAAAGCTTTCAGAGGAAACGGGTATTCCTTTGGTCGCTACAAATGATGCTCACTATGTTACCCGCGAGGATGCATATATTCAGGATGTCCTTATGTGTATTCAGATGAACAAGTCTGTAAGCGATCCTGACAGAATGAAATTTGCAACAGAAGAATTTTATATAAAAAGCGAAGAGGAGATGCAATCGCTCTTCCCTGCACACCCCGAAGCCCTTTCAAATACTGTCAAAATCGCAGAGATGTGTAATCTCGAATTTGAATTCGGTCACCATCATCTCCCTGAATATGACACGCCTTCAGAATATAGAGACTCTTTGGAATATCTGACCAAGCTTTCATATGACGGATTTGAAAAGCGCTATCAGAATCCTCCCGAAAGCTATCGCGAGCGTCTGAAATATGAGCTTGATATGATAACTCATATGGGATATGTCGATTATTTTCTCATCGTCTGGGATTTCATAAATTATGCGCGAAGCCAAGATATACCTGTCGGCCCGGGAAGAGGAAGCGCGGCAGGAAGCATTGTTTCCTATTGTCTCGGCATCACAAACATAGACCCGATGAAATACAACCTCTATTTTGAGCGTTTTCTTAACCCTGAAAGAATCAGTATGCCTGATATCGACGTCGACTTCTGCTATGAGCGACGACAGGAAGTCATCGATTATGTTGTTCGTAAATACGGTGAAAACCGCGTCGCGCAGATCGTTACTTTCGGAACCATGGCCGCACGCGGGTCCATTCGCGATGTTGCACGTGTTCTCGACCTTCCGTATAATGAAGCTGACGCCATTGCAAAGAACGTTCCGAACGAGCTTCATATGACTCTTAAAAAGGCTCTTGAAATTTCAAAGCCTTTCTATGACTTTTATGAGGCTGACGAAAAATATAAAAAGCTCATTGACACTGCTATCGCAATCGAAGGTATGCCGCGCCACGCATCCACGCATGCTGCTGGCGTTGTAATTACAAAGAACGACGTTTCTACCTACGTTCCTCTTGCGCGAAATGACGAGGCCGCTGTCACCCAGTTTACAATGGTTACACTTGAAGAGCTCGGACTTCTCAAGATGGACTTTCTTGGGCTACGCAACCTCACGGTTTTACACGATGCAGAAAAGCTTGTCCGCGTTCACACGCCGGAGTTCTCTATCTCAGAAATACCCGATGATGACGAGCTGACTTTCTCTGAGCTCGCACAAGGACATACAGCAGGCGTTTTCCAGCTTGAAAGCCAGGGTATGACCTCTGTTGTTGTCGGAATGCGTCCTCAATCCATCGAAGATATCACTGCTATCGTCGCACTCTACAGACCCGGACCGATGGACTCCATCCCCCATTATATCAGCTGCAAGAACAATCCTGAAAACATCACCTATCTTCATCCGATGCTCAAAGATATATTGGAAGTAACCTATGGCTGCATCGTATATCAGGAGCAGGTTATGGATATTTTCAGAAAGCTTGCCGGATATTCGCTCGGCCGAGCAGATATGGTGAGACGTGCGATATCGAAGAAAAAAGAGAAGGATCTTCTCCGGGAAAGAAAGAATTTCGTCTACGGAAACGAAGAGGACGGAATCGCCGGTGCTATAAAGAACGGTATTTCCGAGGAAATCGCAAACAAAATATTCGATGACATTGTTGCATTTGCCAACTACGCCTTCAACAAAGCCCATGCAGCGGCATATGCCGTCGTATCTTATCAGACAGCATATATGAAATTCCATTATCCCCGTGAATATATGGCGGCGCTTCTCACCTCTGTTCTTGATTTCACGGACAAGCTCGCCGGATATTTTGAGCTGTGCCGCGATATGGGAATAAACATACTCCCTCCCGATATAAACGAATCGCTCGACACCTTTACCGTAAGTGGAGAAAACATACGCTTCGGTCTTGCAGCTGTCAAAAACGTCGGCAGAGGTTTTGTCAAAACACTTGCCGAAGAAAGAGCAGCCGGCGGACCGTTTGTATCCCTGCGCGATTTTTGTTCGAGAATGCAATACCGCGAGCTCAACCGGCGCGCGCTTGAAAATCTTATAAAATGCGGTGCTTTTGACAGCACAGGTGCAAACCGTGCACAGCTGCTTCAGATTTATGACAGCATACTCACCGGCATTTCATATGTCAAAAACCGTACAATCGAAGGACAGTTTGATCTTTTCTCTATGGGCGCTAATACGGAAAAGCCAAATAACGATGACGAGCTTCTTCCGAAAATATCTGAATTCCCAAAAAAGACGATACTTTCTTTCGAGCGCGAAACACTTGGCATATACCTCTCCGGCCATCCGCTCGATGACTATTCCGCTCTTTTAAAAAAGCTCGGGACGGAAACGGTATCCGATGCACTCAATACCGAAAAACACACCGACGGCGACAGCATCTTTATCTCCGCCTGTATTTCATCAATACGCCTCAAGACAACAAAAAGCAACTCTATGATGGCTTATGTTGTTCTCGAAGGAACAACAAGCACGATGGAGGGAATTACATTCCCGAAGGTACTTGATAAATATAAGAACATTCTCGTCGAGAATGCAATCGTTCTTGTCCGAGGAAGAATAAGCACGCGCGAAGACTCCGCACCTCAGCTTATCTGTGATGAATTCCACGCAATTTCAGAATATGAACATTTGAACACCTCTGATTTTACAAATGACACATCCGGCGAGCGGCTTTACCTTCGATTCCCTTCTGAGGACTGCCAGAACGCCAAGGCCGCCAAGGCTATCGCGTCCGCTTTTCCCGGAACTCTGGAAACAATTATGTATTACGAGGATACAAAAAAGAGAGTACGAACACATATAACTCAGGACGTTATGATATTCAATCGTCTCAAAGAGCTGCTCGGTGCAGAAAATGTTGTTAAACAAAATGTTAAAAGTTCAAAATAGACTTTACTTTTTCACCTGCGATGTTATAATTAAAGCATAAGAATTTCACTTTAATCTGAAAGGTTGATAATATATGGCTGATATCAAAACAATAGGTGTTCTTACCAGCGGAGGCGATGCTCCCGGAATGAATGCCGCTATCCGTGCAGTTGCCCGAACTGCAGCATACTATGGAATAACCTGCCTCGGCATCAGACGTGGATATAACGGCCTGATAAACGGTGATGTTGTTGAACTCAATGCTCGAAGCGTTAACGGTATTATTTCCAAAGGCGGTACAATGCTTTTCACTGCCAGATGCCCGGAATTTCTGACAGAAGAGGGCATGAAAAAAGCCGTCAACACCTGCAGATATCTCGGTATCGACGGCATCGTCACTATCGGAGGAGACGGAACATTCAGAGGTGCCCGTGATCTTGCTGCAAACGGAGTACATACAATCGGTGTTCCTGCTACTATAGACAATGATATCTCTTCCACTGAATACAGTATCGGCTTTGACACAGCTTGTAACACAGCGCTCGAAGCAATAGATAAGCTTCGCGACACGATGCAATCACACGAGCGTTGCTCTGTTGTTGAGGTTATGGGACACAACGCAGGCCACCTCGCGCTTGATGTCGGCATCGCCTGTGGCGCTCAGGCCGTTCTTGTTCCTGAGAAGCCTTTTGATTTCAATCGCGATGTTGTTGAAAAAATCCGCGCAGGACGCATCAACAAACGTTCACATTTCATCATAATCCAGGCAGAGGGTGTCGGTAACTCAATCGACATAACCAACAGAATAATCGAAGAGACCGGAATTGATACACGTCTCACAATTCTCGGGCACATTCAGCGCGGCGGATCACCTACCGCACGGGATCGCGTTATGGCGAGCAGATTCGGAGAATATGCTGTGCGTACTCTTATGGCCGGAAAATCAAACAGAGTTGTCTGCTCTATCGACAATGATATTTGCGATATAGACATCAATGAAGCTCTTGAGATGAAAAAAGACATTCGCGATGATATATATATGACCTCCAAGATAATGTCTATATAACCAAAAACGTTTGCGAAGATTATTTCGCAAACGTTTTTTTATCAGAATTTTTTCTCTCCGGACAAAATCATCATCTTATCTGCTTTTGGCTCTATCTCTGTTTTAACAACAGTGTCTTCCCATTTTTCAGGCGCAACCTCTTCAATTGAAATAGAAATCGCCTCCTGAGGGCAGCCCCATATTTCAAGAATTGCCTCATTGAATTTGTTTACAAGCTTCTTTTTTGTTTCTTCATCCTTCGGATATGCCTTTATTGCAATATATGGCATTTTCACCACTCCTTTCTTTTCCTCTATTATATGATTTTTTTGCAAAAATTGCAACTAAAAACAGGCATTGACCATCGAATCAACGCCCGTTTTTAACATCATTTTGTCAAACAGTTTCTTTTATGCGTTTTCTTGCTATCAACTGCATAACAACCACTATTGCCACGATGCAGACACCGATTATATCTGTGACCTCTCCCGGATAAATAAGCAACAAACCGCCTATAAGGCTCATTACACGCTGATACCAAGGCATCTTTGTCATGAAATAACCTTCAAGAGATGCAGAAACCGCAAATATACCTATAAGCGAGGTTGCGCAGATAATAACAACTTCAACTGCAGATGTATCTATAAACAGCATTGCAGGATTGAGCGCAAATACATATGGAACAATAAATGCGCCTATAGCAAGCTTTGTTGCTGTGAACGCAGTCTTCATCGGATTTGCCTGCGCAATAGCCGCACCTGCATATGCCGCCAAAGCTACCGGAGGTGTGAGGTCTGCAACGATGCCGAAATAAAATACAAAGAAATGAGCAGCTATATCAGGAACACCCATACGCACGAGGATCGGCGCGCAGGTTGCCGCCATTATGCAATAGTTTGCAGTAGTCGGCACACCCATTCCGAGAACTATGCAGCAAAGCATTGTGAGGAACAGGGCGATAATTACCTGGTTGCCTGCCAACGCAACAATGCCATTGATTATTGTGTTTGCAAGCCCTGTCATCGTGATCGTTCCGGCAATAATACCTGCAACACCGCAGGCAGCAGCAACAGTAATCATTCCCTGCCCACCGGCAGCAAGAGCTTCCCATATGCGCTTAGGTGTGATTCTGTTCTCTTTATTGAAGAGACTTACTGCAATCGCCACCAATATTGCAATAGCCGCGGCAAACTGAATTGAATTCTGAGCTGTGCCTACAAGATAGATGAGAAGCACAAGCGGCGCAAGCAGATATATCTGTTTGAGAAGAGGAAGGAAGCGCGGAAGCTCCTCTTTCGAAAGACCGCGGAGCCCTTCTTTTTTTGCCTCAAGATGAACTGCAATGAATATGCCTGCAAAATAGAGAATTGCCGGAAGGATTGCACGCACAACGATATTGCTGTAAGGAACGCCGAGATAATCAGCCATAAGGAATGCAGCAGCTCCCATAATAGGCGGCATTATCTGACCGCCTGTGGAAGCTGAAGCCTCTGCAGCTGCAGCAAACTCAGGCTTATAGCCAGTCTTCTTCATAAGCGGAATTGTTATCGATCCGGACCCTACTGTGTTTGCAACAGATGAACCTGAAACCATACCTTCAAGCGCACTTGCCACAACGGCAACCTTAGCCGGTCCGCCGGAGAAGCCACCGACAACAGCATTTGCAATCTTTATAAAGAAATCTGCAATGCCCGTCCGCTCCAGAAATGCGCCAAAGATTATGAATACAACAATAAATTTCGAGCAAACATTTATCGGAGTCGATAATATTCCCTCTTTTCCATAGAAAAGATAATGGACAATATAGTTGAGCTTGCCCCAAAGCGTCGGGTTAGAAAGGCCCCAGATGAGAGCATAAACTATAAAGCAAGCAGCAACGATAACTATCGGCAACCCAACACTGCGACGGCAAACCTCTACGAGCGAAATTATACCAACTATGCCTATGATAATCTGATACCACTCAAAATTTGCACCCTGCTGAATGATAGTCATTGCATTTGCCGCATAATACAAAAATGCACCTGTACCGCAAATCATCAGCAAAATATCATACCACGGCATATAATTCGCCTTTTGCACGCCTTTTTTTGCCGGATAAACGAGATATCCGTTGAACACTATGAACGCTACGAATGTCGTCAGTCTCAGTTCTTCAAGCCACATCGCAAAGAGCGTTACTCCGATGCAAAATAGAGAAAAGATGGCAAGCACCCAATTGATAACTATTTTTGGCTTACCTTCCCACACACGTGTGTTCGATTCCCTGTCAAATTTTTTCATTACCGCATCAAGATCCATCGGTTCCTGAACATCCGGCGCCTTTTTCTTTCCAAAAAGCACTATATTTCCTCCTTACTTAACACGATAAAATGGCTGCGACGAATATTCGCCGCAGCCAATATTATGTTTGGCTGATTAGTCGACCGCTACCTCGACACCCTTTTCAGCAAAGTATTTTGCTGCACCCGGATGGAACGGAACAGTCATACCGCTTGTAGCATTCTCGATGCTGAGCTCAGCACCCTTTGCATTCTCAGCAGTAATTGCTTCTGCATTATCGAAGATAGCAGCTGTGAGATTGTATACATCATCTTCTGTTGCATCTGCATTTACGATAAGAGTTGCCTTAACAGTTACAGTCTGAACGTCAGCGTCCTGGCCATTGTATGTGCCAGCCGGAATTGTATGTACTGTGTAGAACGGGCAAGATGCCATAAGAGCATCAGCAACAGCTCCATCTATCGGAACAAGATATGCAGCATTTGTTGTGCAAAGCTCTGTGATAGCCGGTGTTGGCGGGCCTGCAACGATGAATGCAGCATCGATCTTTCCATCCTTAAGTGCATCTGCACTGTCAGCAAAAGACTGATACTGAGCCTTGATGTCAGCCTCTGTGAGACCTGCAGCTGTCAGAACATCTATTGCATTGAAATAGACACCTGAACCGGGCGCGCCGATTGAAACAGCCTTGCCCTTGAGGTCAGCAACGCTCTTGATTGACGGATCCATTGTTACAAGCTGAACAGCTTCTGCATAAAGACCTGCAACTGTGCGGAACGAATCGACAGCGCCGTCCTGCTCGAAGGAGCGTGTGCCCTCCCAAGCATATGACATAACATCAGACTGAACTGTGCCGAGCTGATAGTTGCCGGCATCGATACCCTGAATGTTTGCCTTTGAGCCGTCAGTTGAAACAACTGTTACATTGATACCTGCATGGTTCATAATGTACTGACCGAGAACGCCACCGTAGCCATAATAGGTGCCGGAAGTTCCGCCTGTTCCCATTGTCATGTTTGAACCAGCTGTGCCTGTGCATGCTGACATTGCAAAAAGCATTACCAATGCCAGAATGACCGAGAGTATTCTTTTCATTTTCATTTCCTCCATACTCTTGGATTTAATCCAAGTTTATTTTACGAAGAATAGTATACAACATTTTCCTTGTAATTGCAACAACAATTTACTTGTTTTCTTCAACTATTTAAAATTTATTATATTCTTAACAATTATCATCTGCCTCTTCACATCGCAGAACACCACTGTTCTCTATAATATAAGAGCAACCACTCTGCTTTATTCCGATGCAAACGCGGGCAATTATTTCTCTCAAAAGATGCAACAATAAAAACTGCGAGGCAAGAGATATTTCTCTGCCCCGCAGTTTTTCGCAAAGCTTTATTTGTTCTCAAACTCATACCAGCGGTCGGGAATAAAATCAGCCTGCTTTTTACAGTCAAGCGGAAGCATAATCCCGAATCCCGGATCATTCCAATAGCTGCTGTCGAAGTTGTGGCTCATATAATAGAGCTCACCGCTTGGGTCCTCACACTCTTCATAAGGCACATATCTGAAGAAATCATCTTTGCCGAGAAGCGTATAGAAGCATTCCACATCGGAATAGCGGAAGCCCATTCTCATCATACGGATGTTGTTTCTTGCAGACGGTGTTGTTGCCGCGTCAAGCGCCTTATCATATGCTTTATATACTGCATCCTTATCGATATTGTCCATAAGGAAAAGGCCTGCTTTGTTAATCTTCACCTGGCCGTCAAGGCAGTCTTCCGCCATTCGGACAATTTCGGCAATATACTCTGCGCCTTCACCGAATATTTTCGTGAAAGCCGCAAGGTTATCTTCCATCGAAAGCGATGCATCATATCCTGTTCTTGCAAATGTGTAGAAATTGAAGATGTGGTTCCAGAAGTTGAAATACTCAATCTGAGTGCCGCTTCCGCTGACTCCGACCTCCATACAACGCTTCCAGTTGCTCTGCTGCTCATCTGCCGCAGGGATATAGCGTTGTCTGCAGGAATGAGTTCCCATAAGATAGTCATAATAAACTACCGTTGCACCCGTCTTTTTCCACTTGAGAAGATTTTCTTCATACGGTGTTCCCGTGATGCAGCTTCCATCAGGCTTTCCTATTGTGCGAATCCTCAATGTCGCAGATGTTACCGCTTCATCAATAAACAGATTCGGTTCAAGCTCGAGGTTATCCGGACAATCAAACAGATTTGAATATGCAAGCATATCAATTCTTATTTCCGGATGCTTTTCGCCGATAATCTTCGCTATCGCGTTCTGTGCGTAAACATAGTTTTCAATGTCGGAATGTTTACTGCACTCAGGGCAGGTGCAAAGCGGTCTTTTCCCGTCAAGCGGCCAGAGCGCAATTGTGTCTACATTCGGATTTTTTTCAATCCAGCTTACGATATTGTCTGCAATTACGCGGACAACATCGGGGTTGCGGCTGCAAAGTATCCACGAGCCGAAATGGTCTGTTACCTCAAAGCGAGTCCCCTCTTCGGTAAGCTTATAATATTCGGGGTGCGTTTCATAGTAATGCTCCGGGAAATATTGGTTGCCCTTCTGCGGAAGGAACATCGGAATTGCATCGTGGTGTCCTACCGTCAGGCGGATGCCGCGGCGCTCGATTTCTTCGATGAGCCCTTCTTCCTTATATCTCTCATACACCTTCATCCAGGTGAGGATTCGGTTGTATCTGTTCTTTGCAAGCCAGTCTATAAACGAGCGGTTGAGGACATTTTCGATTTTTCTGCCGTGATATTCCGAAATCGCCGTTCTGTATGTATTGTCTGCCATTGCCTTTATGTATTCTATGCCGCCGAGATCTGCTTTCTCGAGACGCGGAATATATTCACCGCCTGCGATATCGGGATTTACATAGGCAGCAAGGCTGCAGCCGAGATAGCGCTCAAGCAATTCATACACTGCATAGACAGTACCTCTTTCGCATTCGTTGACGTGCTTGCTGCTGCCTGCGCAGACAATTACATCATCTCCGAACGCGCGGATAAACATTCCCTCGGGTCCCGGCACGAGAGCGTCAAAATCTTTGCAGGAAATATATTCTGCGGTTTTTGCGTTTCGCTCAGGTCCGCCGATTATGATTCTTGCACCGGACACACATTCATTTTCGCTCGAGATATCGACAGCGATTCCATTGAAAATCATTTTAAAATACTTTTCAATTTCCTGCGCCGCGAACAATTCGCGCGGCGTCGCTTTTTCAGGAATTATAACAGTTAGTTTGCTTTTGCTTGTTATTATCATTTCAAACGCCTACCCTTTTCGAGTTATTAATTTTCATTATATTTCATATAAATCTTTACTGCAACAACTAATAATTGCCTAAAAGTCCGATTTAATAAATGACTGTAACCCCTATATAAAATCCTTCTTCAATTCGCGGTTCATCTGCTCCATAAACGGTGATATATCATCAAATTCCATCTTTATAACCATATTCTCATGCAGGAATTCTTCTGCAGGAATATTTCCTATGTGCAGATGCGGCGCATTTTCTTCGCCGTCATAGTCCCAAGGGCTGAAGCAGACCTTCACCTCTACCTCCGCGCCGTTGTTCAAAAGGGTTGCCGACTTCGGCGCAACATCAAACGGTTTGAGGATAAAGCCGCTGCAACCGCAGGCAGGCGGCAAATGTAGATAGGCAGTATTTTCCTTTATCGTATAATCAAACTCACCGACCCGATAATATTTCGCATCCACGATGCTTTCATATATTCTCTTATACCAATTGCCGACAGTTGAGAAAATCTTTTTCGCCCGCTCGGGAATTCTTCCCTTTTCATCCGGACCGACATTCAGCAGATAGTTTCCGCCCTTGATAAGCATTTTTGACATCTGCGCGATTATGTATTGCGGCGTGTAGTAATCCTCGTCCCTGCGATATCCCCACGCCTGCGCTCCGACAGACTGGCAAGCCTCGCACAGCCTTTCAAAGCTTGCATTCTTAATCCTTTCATCGCGCTCGGGAGTCGAATAGTCGCCCCTGTCATACCCGCGGTCATTGAAAAGAATATGCGGTTGGAGCGAACGGACAAATTCATTCACCGATTTATCTCTTCTCTCGGGCGGTATATCCCAAAAGATCGCGTGTATTTTTCCATAGTTCTCAAGAAGCTCGCACATCTGCTTTTTTATATATTCTATATACAATTCTTCATTTGGCTCATCACCCGGGTTCGGCTCTTTGAGCTGATGATATTCTCTGCCGAGATTTATGCTGTTCTTATGGTTCCAATCCGGTATTGAATAATATAGCTCGAGCTTTATTCCATACTTTTCGCAGGCTTCGCTCAGTTCTTTCAAAACATCTCTTCCGAAAGGTGTGTTCATTATGTTATAGTCAGTGTGTTTTGTGTCCCACATACAGAAGCCATCGTGGTGCTTTGTTGTAAAGCAGATGTACTGTGCACCAGAATCCTTTGCAAAACGCACGATCTCATCGGCATCAAAGCTATCCGGATTGAAGATATCCCGAAGTTTTATATATTCGGACTTCGGAATATTCCTTCGAAGCTGATCCTGCTCGTGCCAACCGTTTTGAGCATATACTCCGAAATGAATGAACATTCCGAATCTTTCATCCTTAAATAGCATACCGTTTCCTTCCTTTCAAATTCCATCAAGCATAAGAAGTGCTCTCGGAATGTGGAAAAGGTCTCCGTGAATTCCGTTCCCAATTACATTTGCGTTCTCATCAAGGTCGCAATAGAACTCCGTCTCGCCTTCGTTCATCAAATATTTTTCCAAAGCTGCCTTTGTTTCTTCGGCATATTCTGCATATTTCTTTTCGCTAAAAAGCTTTTCCGCAAGGCTATATGCCACAAGAGCTTCCCATTGCGGCCAGAATTTATACTCACCACTACTCTCCGGATTATCAATCTGATATGTAAGCGGCACAAGTCCGAATCTGTCATTTTGGCGGAATTTTGTTGCCGTATCGAGAATTTTCTTCGCAAACAAAGCTTCTTTTGAATCGGGCTCACTCATATTCTCGCTCATAAGAACCCATGCCGCAACAAAGCTGTCTCCGGGAATGCAGATATTGGCGACACCTTCTGGAGCTTCTCCGACCTTTGTTTTATAATCAAGCAACAGGTCAAGGTCATCCCTGAAATAACCGCTGTCCATCATATTTTCTACACTTTTTTTGAAATATGCATCATATTTGCTGTCACATTCCCGCATAAACGAAGATGCATAGTGCACAAGCGAATGGACGGCAAACCTGTCCATCGAACCGTATCCTTCTCCTGCACACATCTTATCATAAAGCTGCATTGAGCGGTCAAAAAAGAGCATTGCCGCCTCTTTGACTTCATCTCGCTTTGTCAGCTTATAAAAGCAGGCACAACCAAGAGCGGCATAGCATTCGGAATGGAGATTATCCTTCACTGTTTTTGCCGCACCGTCACGCGATACGACAAACGGAAGCTTTCCTCCTTCCATCGTGCATTTCCGGAGGAACTCAAATATGCTCTCGCATATTTCAAAGTATTCTTCTTTGACTCCGTATTCATTGCACGCGGATGAATATGCAAAAAGTGCGCGCGCTTCTCCCCAGATATTCTTATCCGTTGAATTTACGTTCCCGTCCTTATCGAGAGATGCGAAAACACCGCCAAAGGAATTATCGGGAATTCTTTTTGCGTGAAACGGCAAAAGCTTATTGAGCAAAATCTCTTTATAATTCATATACTACCCTCTTATTACGGATTGAATATAAGATTTTCCGTGTTTCCCTCTCGCTTGATGAGATTCACACAACCGTCAAAAGTGTTGACGTTGCTTATTTTCACATTGTCACCGATCGGACCGACAACGCGGACGGCATTCACGGCGCGAGAGAAGATATTTTTCACAGTGATATTGGATACATCGCCTTTATCCGCATCTCTTCCGCCGTATTTTGTTAAATCTCCGATCTTTAAAGAGTTCACTCCGCGCACAAGCTCATCGCGTGTTGCCGAAGTATCCATAATGCCATCAACCAGCACGTTATATATCTTTCCGCCACCCTGTGCAAGAATTCTTACCTGTGAACAGAGAGAGGAAGACCTTACATTTCTTACTATGATGTTACATATATCCGAGTTCTTTTCGGGATCTGCAAAAAGCTGCTCCATTCGTCCGTTTGCTGTTGAAGTAATTGCAACGGTATCATCCTCAAGGAATCCCGTAATGTTTTCTATTGTGATGTTGCGGCATCCGCATCTTATGTCAATACCGTCGGAATTCTTCACGCATATCGAGTCATAATTTTCAAAAAAGTCGAACCCACCCTCAACAATCTTGCCGTTTTCATCGACACGCTCGGGGTTGGAGCGAAAATCGAGATTTGCAATATATCCGTTTTCGCAATATATGAAGTTGGTTGCCCACCAGCGCTGATTGCGAATATGTAGATTCTTTATTTCAAAGCCATCTACTCTTGCAAAGAGGATAAGATTGTTGTTAAATATTTCCGGCATTCCATCTTGGAGTTGCGTACGTTCTGACAAGCCATTATACTTGCCACCATCGAGAGTGACATTTCCTCTCCCTTCAATTCTTATCCGGCTGTCTTTCTTGCCGAAATTTCTGCAATTTGCATTTGTGAACATATTGCAGAAGGTGTCATCCGCCATTCTGAGGTATGCGTTCTCGAGGACGAGATGGAAATCCGAAGGAATGAGAATTGTTTTCTCTATTTCATAATTTCCGCTTATTACAACACTTTTCTTCGCACTATCTATCTGTTGCTGAATATATGCCGCACCATTTTTCATAAGTTCCATAGCTTTATACCTCTTAATTACTTTTTCTCAAAAACAACATTTCCGTTCACCATCGTGAGCGATATGTTTATGCTTTCATCGAAGATGAGAATATCAGCAAAATTGCCTTCACGGATTGATCCGCGGTCACGGAGATTTACCATACGTGCAGGATTTGCCGACGCCATTCTCACTGCATCAAGAAGCGATACATCTGCAAGCTCTATCATATTGCGGACAAGCTTGTTTGTTGTGCAGACACTTCCTGCAAATACCGAGCGATCGGGAAGCTTTGCAACTCCGTCTTCGATTATGAAATTCGGATTTTCAAAGAGCTTTTCCGAACCGTCAGGAAGGCCTGCGCACGGAATTGCATCTGTTACAAGCGCAACCCTGTCAACACCCTTGAATTTCACTATAAATTTAAGAAGTGATGACGGAAGATGGCTTCCGTCTGCAATTATTTCAACGTCCATTCCGTCAAGCATATAGCCTGCCTCGACGATACCTGCATAGCGGTAAGCATTTTTGCGGTGCACCGTACTGCATTCGGAATAGAAGTGATTTATGAGAGTATATCCCCAATCATAAGCTTCCATAACACAGTCATAGTCTGCATCGGAATGACCGATCGCCGCAACTACATCGTGCTCACGAAGTGCTTTGACAAACTCCTTTGCACCCGGAAGCTCGGGAGCTGAGCTCCAGCGGATGAGCTTATCACCGTATTTTTCGAGGATGTAGTTATAATCCTCGGGGATTGGCGGTGTCATAAACTTTGCCTGCTGTGCCCCTGCCTGAATCGGTGAGAAATACGGTCCTTCAAGATGAAGCCCCGGCATATGTGCACCTATTGCTTCTTTCTCGTTTATGCGATTATACTCATCAAGAGTCTCAAACATTTTGATATATGACTCAACAGAGCCGGATGAGCCCGACGGAAGCATAACACAGGTGCCGTGCTTTGCATGGAGCTTTGATACCTCGATAAATGCTTTAAGCTCACCTTTGCGGAGGTCATATCCGTTTCCTCCGTGGACGTGCATATCAATAAACCCGGGAGAGATATATTTTCCATTTGCATCGTGTCCAACATCGAACTTGCACTCTTCACGCGTCACTGCAATTATCCTGTCATTTTCCGTGTATACAGCTGTGCCTTGGGGTGCAAATGTATTTCCGAGAATGACACGTCCGTTATAAAATTTATGTATCATACTTGCTTTCTCCCTTTAACTTCACCCGATAATGACATCTATTTCTTTTCAACCGCCTTGAATTCGCAAGGTTCAAGTGTGAAGCTCTTTTTACTGTCACCATAGTCAATTGTTGCAGTAATTCTGTTGTCAAAATCCGTGTTGAGGAGATATACCTTATCGCCTTCATAGACACTGAAACGAAGCGAATCATTGCCGTAAACCTTAATGGGTGCGGTTCTGTGACTTGCAGTGAATATCTCGCGAACGAGAGCCTGATACATCGGCACTGCAGCACCGTAAGGATATTCGATATTGGTCATAAGTATTGCATATCCGTCACCTAACTTATTCTCAACCATAGAAATCGGCAGAGCGTTCTCATCCTCATCACTGAAGCTGTTTGAAAGTCTTGCCGCGGCAACGCCGCCACGAAGCTCGGTGCTTGCATAATTTATATAACCTTCTGCAAAATAGGGGTCGCCGTGTGTGAAATGAAGTGCCGGATAAAGAAGCTCGGGAACGATACTGTTTTTAAACTTGCTTCCCTCGTCCTTGCGTATCGGATTATCTGCATCGAGCACACATCCGAAGAGGTCGCTGACATCACCATTGTTAAGAAGGCTTATCTTGCCATCGCGCTTTATTGATGTATTGAGGTGCGCCGCCGTCATAAAGAGGCGACCGCCACCCTTTACGAAGGTTTTGAGATTTTCATATATCTCGGATGTCATACTGTTCCAGCCGACAAATATGAGATAATCGTATTTTGCAAAAACTTCCGCTCCGACATTTGCGGGGATGACATCATACTGACCATATCCCGGTGCACCGGAAAGGTCTACCTCACCGTAGTTGTGGACATCTCCCCAACGGCGCTTGCACTGCAGGTTTTCAAGGATTCTCCACGCATATTCCGCAGGGCCGTAGCCATATTCGGGCTGAGTATGGGCTCTCCACAGCGAGCCGCCGCTGTGGCGGAAGCTGTATCCATCAAGATTTCCGCGAACAAAAGCAACTCTAACCTTGGGTCCGCCTGCCGGGCGGAAATCATCTCTTGCAAACTTTGCAAAATCCGCCATTACCTTGCGGTAATTCTGCGTTTTCGGATGGTCAAAACCAAACACCTCGTTGCTGTGCGAGCCGCCGCATTCATCGCCGCTCTCAAGCATAAACACGTTTCCGCCCGCAAGATAGCAATAGTCATAGCCCATCTTAAGGCGCTTTTCCTTGAGTTCATCATAGCGCAATCCGCCATACCACTCGTGAGCAAAATATATACCTATTTTGTCGCAATTATATGCAGAAGCAGTTCCGCGCGTGAAGGGTATGCCGATCTCATCTCCCGGCCAGAACTCCATTGTCGGGTAGGTGCAACCGGCTTCGCTGTCATATGAAATCATCGCGGTGGATTCGTTGACCGTTGTTGCAAGGATTCCACCCATTGTGTTTTCCTCATGGAACCTGCGGACAACGTTCAAATAGCTATCCTTTGCATCCTGCAGATCCTTCCACTCTCTTCTCTCACCGTGGTAAGCATAGCCCGAGCCCTTACAGGCATAGGCAGAGCCGAGCTCGGCAAGAGTGTATGCAATGAAATAATCGCCTGCTATCTCCTTCATCTTTGCAGCTGTTTCCTGAGTGAAGCCGCAGTGAGCTCTGTCACCGCCACCACGGAAGAAGAAATACATTTTTCTCTCTGTGAGATACTTTGCCCATTCGATGAAGGTTTCCTGAGAAATCTCTTTACTGCTGTTCGCCGCCCATATACCGACAAGATTCATTCCTTCGGCACATTTTCTCTCAACTGTCTCATAAAATTTGTCGGGGTCCATTGTCGTCCCGTCCGAGGGAATTCGGAATCCGTTTAAAACCAAATCCTTGTTTGCCATTATTTCTTCCTCCTTGTTTAATGAACGCTTTACGCTATTTTATTATATATTCAGAGTATAGCATTTTCCAACTCCAACGTATTGCACAATCCTACATATTTAAGCATTTTTGCTTATTGACAGACATATTTAAATATATTAAAATTAAAGTTGCAGGGGGTGATTTCTTTGGACAGATCATATAACGAGCTTCGCAAATTCAGCTACACAATGATACGTTTTCCAACTCCCACACATCCGATAACCGTAGCCAAAACGTATTCACTCAGACACAATCCGACAATTCCCCATGTTCATGATTTTCCGGAAATCTTTCTATGTACTGACGGAAATTTCAGCATAATTATACGGGGCAATGTCTTCAATCTGAAAAAAGGAGATCTTATAGTCATCCCCATCGGTTATGAGCACACCCTCTCTTCCGAAGAAAACAATTTTGTTCAATATCGCATAGATATAAATTATGACATCTTCAACATCATAGATATGCGTGAATTCCCCAATTCCGGTTTTCATCTTTTTACCGCTCCTTTTTCAAAAAAGAGCTTTATTCTTCCGCAGGTGTTTTCGCTTTCCGACGCATCCTGCAAAAAAGCGGAGGAATACTTTTCAATGCTTCATCTTGCATCCAAGCCGCCTTTTGCCAACAGTTTGAGTATTCCCGATATACTCGAAAAGCTCTTCTCTTTTCCCGAGCTTCATATCAACGAAAAAGAAAAATCATATGCAAGCTCAATTCTGCAGGATAAGATACTTCCCATTCTCCGTATTATGGGATACGTCAACAAAAACTATCCCGAGAAAATACTCATCGAAGATATGCTCAAGTTGAGTTCACTCGCACATACGCTCTTTTATTCCACATTCAAGAAGGTCACAGGAATCACGTTTGCAACATACCTTCAGATTGTGAGGCTCAAAAACTGCGATAATCTTATGATCAACACTTCCCTTTCGCTCGCTCAGATTGCAGGTCTTTGCGGCTTCAGCGACCAATCGCATATGATTACGGCTTATAAGAAATATGCCGGAAATCTCCCGAACCTTTGCCGCAGTTATGCAACTGAATGGTGGCAGGAATACAGAAAGAAACTTGCGGAGTCAAATGAAGCCGAGCAATAGAGGCTACCTCACAGAAAGTGAGGTAGCCTCTTGATTTTTATTATTTCACATATATTTTCCCCGAAAGCATCAAATAACAAACATAAAACGTGCTTTCGTTCCAAAGCAATTCTGCGCAAACATCAAAGTTTGGGGCTTAATCAGCTTTCCGGATTAGATGTTTTTGCTACTGCAGATTTAAACTGTTTTCTCGATTCGCGCGTCTCTGACAGAGCCTGCTCTATTACAACCTCAAGGCGGCGCAATGTATCTTCCGCATAGTCATTCGCGGCGCGACGAAGCTCTTTTACTTTTGCCTCGGCCATTGCCATAATTTCATTCGCCTTCTGGCGCGATGTCAGGACAATCTCATCCTCGGCAACCATATGTCGTGCGCGCTCTTCCGCGGCACTTTTAATGGCTTCCGCTTCTTTTTTTGCCTGAGAAAGAATCTCATTACGGCTCTCTACTATCGCTCTTGCCTGCTCAAGATCTTTAGGAAGATTCACACGAATTTCCTCGATGAGATCAAGAACCTTTTCCCTCTCTATCAGACACTTTTCAGCGCCAAACGGCAACCCCCAGGCATCAGACACCATGTCATACAACATATTTACCAATTCATCAATACCGCTTGCCATTAAACTATTCTCCCCTCACAAGTCTTTTTTCTACATCTTCAAGTATCTCACACGGAACAAACGGAGAAATATCACCACCGAGCATTCCTATCTCTTTAACAACACTGGATGACAAATACAGGTGTTCTTCAGATGTCGGCAAAAACAACGTCTCAAGCCCCGGATTTATCTTGCGGTTTATGAGCGCCATCTGAAATTCACTTTCAAAATCACTGACAGCCCGAAGCCCTTTTACCAAAACGCAATCGCCGACTGATTTGACCCATTCGGCGAGAAGGGCATCGGAAGACATAACCCCGACGTTTTCAAAACGCTCTGTGACACGGTTTAAAAAAACGCAACGTTCCTCCAAAGAAAACATCGGACGTTTTTTTGCATTTACCATCGCCACGACAACAACCTTGTCAAATATTGCCGCTGCGCGTTCTATAATATCAAGATGACCTTTTGTGACCGGGTCAAAGCTACCCGGATAAACTGCTATTTTCATAAAAACGCCTCAATCTTCCAACTTTCGGATTACCGTTAGGAGTATCCTTCCGTATCTGTATGTGCGATATTTGTATTTTTCCTCTGAAAGCACCGGCAATTGCACCGAGCTATCTGTCTCACATATTATTATACCACCGTTTGACAATATGTCAAATGAATCTATGAGTTCAAGCGACCTTGATATCAGGTTGCTTTTATAAGGCGGATCTAAAAATATTACATCATATTTTGCGCCCTTTGTCAATACTTCGGCAAAATCTCCTCTGTGAATTTTTATATAATCTTCAAAACCGCAGCTTTTTATATTCTGCTTTATTATATCTGCCGCCCTGCGTGAGTTTTCAACCGCAACTGCACTTTTTGCTCCGCGGCTGATTGCCTCTATTGCCAGCTGACCGCTTCCTGCAAAAAGATCGAGAACCCTTTTATCTTCTATATCAAACTGAATTATATTGAATATTGATTCTTTAACCTTGTCTGTTGTAGGCCGCGTCTCTTCCCCTTCGAGAGCCTTCAGAACACGCCCACGTGCCGAGCCTGAAATTACTCGCATTCTTCATCCTTCCTCCCATTATAATAATCAAACACCGCTGTCGCAACCGATTCAGGTACTATTGTACATAGCTCTTCAACAGAGGCTGCTTTTATGGCTTCAATACTTTTGAATTTTGCCAGAAGCTCTGCCGCACGTTTTTTGCCGACTCCGTTTATCTTTGTAAGCACACTTTCTGTCATACTTTTTTCGCGGAGTTTTCTATGATATTCTATCGCAAATCTGTGAACCTCTTCCTGAACGGCTGAAACAAACCTGAACACTGCAGGATTTGCAGATATTCCGATTTCTCTTCCGTCTGAATCGACAACAGCTCTTGTGCTGTGTTTATCATCTTTGACCATACCGAACAGAGGAACTTCTATATTCATTTCCCGAAACAATGCCGATACTGCATTGACCTGAGTTATACCACCGTCGAGCAAAATAAGATCAGGTTTATTCGAAAACTTCTCGTCCCCGTCTTTATACCTTACAAATCGCCTTGACAACACCTCACGCATTGCTCTCGGGTCATCCTGGTCGGACAGAGTCTTTATCTTGAAGCGCCTGTATTCACTTCTTGCCGATGAACCGTTTTTGAATACGATCATCCCTGCAACCATCTCAGAGCCTGAGGTATTTGATATGTCATAGGATTCAATCCTTCGCGGAAGATCACAAAGCCCGAGAATTTTTTTCAGATCCTCAAGCACGCGTATTCCACGCTCTTCGCGATTTATTGCCGCAAGAGCTTTTTCCTTTGCATTTTGCTCTGCCATTTCAACAAGCTTTGCTTTTTCGCCCCTTCTCGGACAAATGACACTGACACGTCTTCCGCAAGCATCCGAAAGCCAGTTTGATATGCTCCCGGCAGAGGGAAGCTCATATTGAAGATATATCTCCCTCGGAAAGCGACCTCTTCCCGAATAATAACGCACAACAAACTCTTCCAAAAGCTCATCAAGCTCTGCATATACAGGAGTATCTATCATTTTCGACTCACTCTCAAGAAGCGCGCCGTCTATATAATGAAGAATAGAGAAAACAGTTTTGCTCTCGCCTGCATAAAAGCCAAACACATCTGTATCAGACATCATACTGGAAATTATCTTCTGCTTTGTGTTGAGCGAAGAAATTGCCCTTATTTCATCACGGAATTTCCCGGCAAGCTCAAACTCGAGCTTATCTGCATGGGCGAGCATTTTTTTCTGAAGCTCTTCCACGACCTCTTCCGTCTTTCCGGACAGAATCATACACGCACGCTCTATCCGTTCATTGTATTCAGCCTTTGAAATACGCCCTGCACATACTGCATCACACCTGCCTATATGACTGTTGAGGCAAGGCCTCCCCTTTCCGATATCCGCAGGGAATCTGCGGCTGCAGGTCGGAAGCTTCAGAAGCTCACACACCGTTTCTATCGCGCGGCGCGATTCAACACGCCCACCGTATGGACCAAAATAGCGTGCGCCGTCATCAGCAGGTTTTGAAACTATGGAAAATCTTGGGTATTCGTCTTTCGAAAGCCTGATTGACGGATAGCCCTTATCATCTTTGAGCAGAATATTATATTTGGGCATATGACGCTTTATAAGAGAATTTTCCAGAACGAGAGCCTCAAACTCCGTGTCGGTGATTATAAAATCAAAATCCTTTATCTGCGACACCATAAGCCGTGTTTTTGAATTATGGGCTGCATTACTTCGAAAATATGAATTCACACGGTTATAAAGCTTTTTCGCCTTTCCGACATATATAACCTCGCCGTTTTTCCCGAGCATCAGATAGACCCCCGGCTTTTGCGGCAATTTAAGAGCTTTTTCTTTCGGACTCATCTTCACATCACCTGCCAATAACAGTATAGACGGCAAAAATGCCGTCTATAAAACAACAGTATTTTTTTATAAGCAATTACATCTGATCGGAAAAATTGCTTCCAACGAGCTCGGAAAGAGCAAGAAGAGCCTCGTCCTCATCAACGCCGTCAGCAATAATTGTGACCTTTGTCCCCTTTACGATGCCTAAAGAGAGGACACCGAGAAGACTCTTTGCATTGACGCGGCGTTCTTCACGCTCTACCTGAATGCTGCATTTGAATTCGTTTGCTTTCTGGATGAAGAATGTTGCCGGGCGAGCACGCAGCCCGATCTGATTGTTTATGATTACTTCTTTAGAACACATTAAGGTTTTCTCCTCACTATTAATTTATACTATATATAATATCAAATTGTTACTATATAAGTCAACTGTTTTTTTATACATACAATATACAAAAAAGCAGAAAAAGAGCAATCAATATTGTATCATATTCTCAATTCTGCAATCGTAACGCCATCTTCGCCCTCTCCGTAGACACCGAGACGCCATGATTTTATATGTGGATGAGTGCGCAGATATGCGTGTACTGACTTGCGCAGAACCCCTGTTCCCTTTCCGTGGATAATTCTAACGGAATTGAGCTTTGCAAGGAATGCGCTATCGAGATATGATCCGAGCACATATTCCGCTTCATCCGATGTCATACCGCGCAAATCAACCTCCGGCTTTATGGAAATGCTTCTCAACTCAGCCTTTTTCTTTGCGATGAACTGCTGAACTGTTTTTTCTCCGCTTTCTTCAATCAAGGAAACCTCTTCAGGCTTTGCAGTAACCTTCATAATGCCTGCCTGAACAGTCAGCACTCCTGTTTTTTCAGCAATGGCCAGAACTGTGCCGCGCAGGCCAAGCTCCACCAGCTCAACCGTATCGCCTTCACGCAATTTTCGCGGCAGCGGCTTGGCCGTCGGGCGTGCTTTTGCGCGGACCACACCTCGTTCCGCCTCACCAAGACCGCGGCGCAGCTCGCTCTGCGCTTCATTTATCAATGCGCGATCTGCCTTTTTCCTTTCAAGACGGCGTATCTCCTTCAGCTCATCAAATGCTTTATCTGCAGCCTCACGGGCCTCACGCAAAATGCGCTCCGCATCCTCACGTGCCTTTTCGATAACACTGACCTTACGCTTTTCAAGCTCTTCTTCAAATTGCTCAGTTTTGCGGCGGCGCTGCTCTGCATCCTCGCGCAGTCTGCCTGCCTGCTCAAGCTCAGAATCGAGTGCGCGCTGTTTTTCCTCAAGCCTTGACAGAATTTCGTCAAACCGTTTATCCTCTCGTTCAACGAGCGAACTTGCGCTGTTTATTATATTCAGAGGAAGCCCGAGCCGTTCCGAAATGGCAAACGCATTACTTTTTCCGGGAATTCCTATAAGCAGCCTGTATGTGGGTTTGAGAGTTGTCACATCAAACTCACAGCTTGCATTTTCAACACGCTCTGTTATAAGCGCAAAGCTTTTCAACTCTGCATAATGTGTGGTTGCAATCGTTTTTGCCCCCAGAGCTTTTATATATTCTATAATCGAAACAGCAAGCGCCGCACCTTCGACAGGGTCTGTACCGGCTCCGAGCTCATCGACAAGCACAAGCGATTCACTGTCTGCCTGTTCTATTATCTCCACGATATTTTTCATATGTGAAGAGAAGGTTGAAAGCGATTGCTCTATGCTCTGTTCATCGCCTATATCGGCAAATATCTTTGAAAATACGGATATCTCGCTGCCGTAATCACACGGAATGTGCATACCGCATTCTGCCATAAGTGTCAAAAGCCCAACAGTTTTCAGCGATACCGTTTTACCACCTGTGTTAGGTCCTGTTATTACAAGCGTGTCAAACTCACGCCCGAGACGTATTGAAACAGGCACTGTCTTATCCTTGTCAAGAAGCGGATGACGTGCATTTTTCAAATCTATGATTCCCTTGTTATTTACCGACGGAGCTTCAGCATTCTGCGCATATGAAAGCTTCCCCATCGCAAATATGAGATCAAGACGAATGAGTATCTGATAATTTGTGTCAATCGCATCCGAAAATTCCGCAGTCTCTGCAGACAGCTCTGCAAGAATACGCTCGATTTCTTTTTTCTCCTCTGCCTCAAGCTCACGAAGCGTGTTATTGAGCTCAACAACCTGAATCGGCTCAATGAACACAGTTGCACCCGTTGAAGAAACATCGTGAACAAGCCCTTTGACTTCGCCTTTATATTCACTCTTTACCGGAACAACATATCGCCCTGAGCGTTGAGTTATGATAGCCTCCTGAAGGTGTTTCGCGTGTGACGGTGATGAGATGATGTGTGCAAGCACCTCGCGCACCTTTTCACCGCTCCTGCGAATCTTGCGCCTTATCGAAAGAAGCTCAGGAGATGCGGCATCTGCTATTTCCTCCGGGCTCAGGATACACGAGCGTATTTTATCCTCAAGGTATTTATTGACCAAAAGCCCTGCAAACATATTATCAAGCGTTGTTTTCTCGCTTTTACGATCATCCTCGAGATATGACTGCACACTGCGCGCACATCTCAGCAGATCCGCTATATGAAGAAGCTCCCCGGCGTTGAGAACACCTCCGCGCTGTGCTCGCCCAACACTTTGCGAGACATCGCGTATTCCTGAAAAGGTCGGTGATCCTTTTGCCCCTAAAAGGCGCCTCGCATCACTCGTTTTTGCCAACGCAGCCTGCACCTCGGAAAGCCCGTTCTGCGGTTGAAGCTCAAGAGCCAGCTGCTTTGCACCGTCGCTCACAGCGTGTTCCGCAAGCATTGCCAGCACACGCGCAAGCTCAAGCGTTATTTGTGATTTCTGATATAAACTGTACATAATACTCTCCGTTTTATTAAAGCAACCCTTTATAAAAGGTGTTGGTTTTGAAATTTCTGTCAAAATGGATGCGCAGATATTCATCCGTTGCCGCAGACAGCAGCTTCATCGATTCATTTCCGATATTAAACGAAAATATCCGTTTGATATCTTCGCGCAGGATAAAGCGCATAGCATCCACAGCGCCTGCATCTATCCTTTTATGATAACCGTTGTTGCAGGCCTTGCACAAAAGCGCACCGTTGCGTATGTCAAAGGCGACAATATCATCAACAGAGCCGCAGCAGGAGCAACCAAACACATTGGGTGTATACCCCGAAAGATCTGCAACCTTAAGTTCAAAAACAGCCTTTATCTTTTCTTGTGAAATTGATGTTTTCGCCAAAGCATAGAGCGAGTTTAAACCAAGACGCAGAAGCTCGGGATTTATCGACTCTTCATCCGCGGCCTGTTCGAGGACTTCTGCAAAATATGAAGCAAGCGCAAGCTTTACAATATCATTCCGTATTCCGAAAAACATCTCCACAGGCTCTGCCTCGTTCAAAGTATACCTTCCGCCGCTTTCATAAAGCGTAAATTCCGAATAAGTAAGCAGCTGAATTCCGGCAGACACACGGCTTCCCTTTCTTTTTGCCCCACGCGCAAGAACAGAAAGCTTGCCTCCGCATTCAGTCAGGACACTGAGCATAACATCAGCTTCTTTATATGGAGTTTCTCGAAGCACGAGACCTTTATCAACAACCTGCAACGGGCACACCACCTGTAAAGCACTTTAACCTCACTACACTTCGTAGCCGAAATTCTTTATGAGCACGTCATTATCACGCCAATTTTCTTTTACCTTGACCCAGGTTTCAAGAAAAACCTTTGTTCCCATAAAACGTTCAATATCCGAACGGGCACGCTCGCCGATTTTCTTGAGCATTGCGCCGCGCTTGCCGATTATTATTCCTTTATGGCTCTCACGCTCGCAATATATAGTTGCGGTAACATCAATTATACCGTTATCACGCTCTGTAAACCTGGTTATTTCCACAGCTGTGCCATGGGGAATCTCATGACTCAGCAGCCTGAGCAGCTTCTCCCTGATAATCTCTGCTATCATTTGTTTCTCAGGCTGATCGGACGTCATATCTTCCGGAAAAAGCGGAAATCCTTCAGGAATGAATTTATCAAGCTCATCATAAATCAAGCCAAGCCCATCGCCCTTGAATGCAGAAATCGGAATGATTGCATCAAACGCATAGCGCGCACTGTAGGCCTCGATAACCGCGAAGATATCTCCTTTTTCGACAGTGTCTATTTTATTTATCAGCAGAATCGCAGGCACTTTGCTGTGTTCTATCCTCTTTATTATTTCCTCTTCCGTTGAGCCGACCTTCGCCACAGGAGCCACCATCATAACAACCGCGTCGACATCGTCCATTGCATCGCCTGCGACCTTGACCATATACTCTCCGAGGTGGCTTTTGGGCGTGTGGAAGCCCGGAGTGTCCATAAACACATATTGAGTCTCATCTCTGTTGATTATTCCGCAGATTCTGTTGCGAGTTGTCTGAGGTTTATCGGAAACTATCGCAATCTTTTCTCCTGCCAAAGCATTTATAAGCGTTGATTTTCCTACATTGGGGCGTCCTACAATAGCCACCATTCCGGATTTTTTGATTTCCATAAAGTTTTTCCTCCAAAAATCTGTAAAGCATTATTTCTTTACCCGCAGTGAAAGCAGATATGCCGGAATATACCACAGCATCATATATACAAGCACTGTATGCGGCGTTACAAGAACAGGCTTCTGAATGAACATCAGATAAAACATAAACAACATTCCGATTATTGCGCTCATCGCATTCAGGATGACGTTGCGTATCGTTACGCTTCTCATCCGCTTAGCCGCAATCACCGATGCCGCAAGCGGATATAAGCCGCTTCTTGTTATAACCGCAACCGCATCGCCATCTATAAACTGTTCTTCTGCAGAAAGGTCTACTCTCTGTTCCACCTCCGGATATTCAAGAGTTCCGTCACGAAGGTCAAACGCCTGCTCAACCATCATCGGCAGCATATTGAAATCACGCACGGCCAGAACAACCGGCACCTTCTTTTTCACAAGCATATGCAAAGCGCGTTCCACATCTATATTCGCTTTATAGTTGATATTGAACACGCCGGCAGGTTGCTTGTTTATTGCTATGAACACAGCATTTTTTGCGCTTGTTCCCGATTCCAGGCGAACCCCTGAGCGAAGCATATATCCAGCAGAGCCTATGAGAACGGAATCAGCGCCCACCTCAGCTTCTATACCTCCGCTTTCGTGGTAGCGAAGATTTTTCACTGCTGTCTTTACACCATAGCGGCTCTTGAGCAAATCTGAGAAAACGTCCGTCAAGCCGCTTTTGGTCTCACCTATTACACTTGCCGCATAGCAAACGGTTTTTTCAAGCGAAAAATCACCGAGAATTTTAAGCCCGTGAAGCGTTACCGTTCCTTTAGGGAAGATATCGGTATCGCAGACAATCACATTTGCCTTTTTAGCAAGATTTCCGGCCGAATACCATCCCGAAACGGCCGCGCCGATTGAAGTCAGCCAATTGGAAACAACCGAAAACGGAAGCGCAAATGCAAGCATTGTAAAAAACGGCACGGAAACAACCGAAATTCCGGCAAGTGCCCAGAAAAAATTCTGAGGTGATCTCGTTCCGAATGATGCAACGGCGGCAAATACAAGCGATCCCACGATAACTATCGGTGACAAAAACGTCCAGAATGTGCGTGATGCATCTTTATCGTTGATATGTGATATAAAGGATTTTGTATCTTCCGAGGTTTGTTTCAGCAGATTATTCTCTCCATAGATATTCTGCAGATAAACAAGACTCGGGCGTTTTGCCGATTTCACCGTTCTGCAGACCTTGCAAAGCGCACGTGTATTTATCCATTTTCCGTATATCGAAAAGAACAGGTTTACAACACTTATGCAGCTATACGGCAGCCAACCGCCCCACCGCGGCGCCGCCATTATGGTTATTGTATGCACAAGAGTCGCAATCGATGAAAACGCAATCGCCGACTCGACATTCGGATGGAGCGAACAAAGACGCCCTATTCCGCGTGCAAGCACGTCAACCGAAAGCAGCATTGCACATATCTCAAAAAAAGCTGTCAAGAACAGATATCTGAACGGATGCACCGTGTATGCAATAAATCTCGGCAAATACCATCCGAGAGGATCTGCAAACGCAAGATAACAGGCAAGCACGCTCAAAACAAGCAAAAATATACTGCGTATGCCGAGAAGCTTTGACAGCTTGGCGTTCTCTTTTATTATCTCTTCAACCGAGCGTGTTTCAAGAGGCGTATGCTGCGCATTTTTGTCTTCGAACAGCTCACTTCTTGTGAATGTATCAAAGGTTTCTGCAAAAGCGGCACCTCTGCTCTGTTTCTTTCTTCCCTCTCCGTATTTAGGTGTATCGTCAAACTCCATATCTCCATAGACACCGTTCTCCCAAGGGCGGATAACCGTATCTATCATGCGAGCCTTCTTTGGTGAAAGCTCGATTGTATCTTCTGACTCATCCGAAGATTTGCCGGCACTTTCAGCTTCAGGCGCTCTCTTTTCGCGCTTAACAGCGACACGCGGCGGCTTTTTTTCTTCCACAGCGCGTTTTTGAGGCTCATCATAGAATTCAGCCAGAATTTCATCTACCGACAGTGAATCATCCGTATCTGCGCCTTCAGTATATATTTCATCCAAGACATCCTGAACGGACATATCAGAAATTGTATCGTCGAACCGTCTCTTTTCTCCCATTTATCGGACATCCTCCTCCGATTATATTCTCTGTCTTACTACCTCAAATAAAACAACTGCAGCAGCTGCAGACGCATTGAGCGACTGTGTTTTCCCAAGCATCGGTATACTCATAACCACATCACAGCACTCTGTTACAAGCCGCCCCATTCCGTCTCCTTCGGAGCCGATCACAATCGCTGCTGCTCCGCGGAGGTCTGTCTCAAAAAGCCCTGTTGTTGCGCCAAGCCCTGTGCCATACACCCACAAGCCCTTCTTCTTGAGCTCTTTGAGCGTTGAAGGAATGTTTGAAACTCTTGCAACGGGAATATGCTCAAGCGCACCGCTGGAAACCTTTGCAACAACAGCAGTCAGACCTGCATTGCGACGTTTTGGGATTATAACTCCATGCGCACCTGCCGCCTCCGCACTTCTTATTATTGCGCCAAGATTATGCGGATCTGATATTTCATCACAGACAACCACCAACGGCGGTCTTCCCGTTGTTTCTGCATAACTCAGAATATCATCTATAGAGCTATATTCATGAGCTGCCGCAAAAGCTATTACTCCCTGGTGAGCACCACTCTCGCTTATCGAATCAAGCTTGCGCCTGTCGCATCTGCTCACCACAACACCTGCCTGCTTTGCAGATGCAAGTATGTGGCTTATATTCTTATCGCCATCGCAATAGAGGATTTTATCTATAGCACGACCTGTGCGCAAGGCTTCAAAGACAGAATTACGCCCTTCTATTATATATGTATCCGAATTGTTGTCATCAAATCTTTTCCTGTTAACGCTCATATAAATAAACTCCTCTGTCATATGTATAAATTTATTCAATATTATTATAACACGAAATATGACGAAATAAAATGCTTTATCTAAAAATTTTAAAACTCTTTTTTGCATATACTGTAAAATGTAAAGAAAGGACGAAGTTTATGAACAAAAAATGCATTTTCAACATTTTAGTTTTTATCTGTATTGCTCTGTTTTGTGCCTGTATTCTTTTCTTTTCAGAGGAAAGCGCCTCTGCTGTGAGGCAAGCACTGAAGCTTTGCGCGACCTCTGTGCTGCCATCGCTGTTTCCATTTTATATAATTGCAAAGCTTATAACAAATCTGCATTTTTCAGATTATCTGTCAATGCTGTGCCGCAGATTGATGCCAAAGCTCTTTTCCGTTGACCAGTCAGCTGCATCTGCTCTGATATTGGGTTTTATCGGAGGGTATCCGATAGGTGCAGTCACCTGCGCATCTCTTCTTGCCGCAAAAAAGCTCACTGCACAGGAAGCAGAGCGAACACTTGCGTTCTGCAATAATTGCGGACCTGCGTTTATAATCGGAGTTGTTGGCGGCGGCATTTTTTCATCTGTCAGGACGGGGCTGACTCTTTTCCTCATACATATTATGGCCGCCATAACCACCGGCTTTGTTTTTCGCCTCGTATATCCGCTGAGCAAACATACTCTCTGCTTCAAAACAAAAGAAAAAAACGACTATCCTGTTTTCTCTCAAGCCTTTACTGATGCAGTCAGCTCTTCCGTGAAATCCTGTCTTGCCATAACCGGATATATAGTTCTCTTTTCTGTTATCACCAAAATGCTCAGGGTAACACATATATTGCCGACGCTTTCTCGCATTTTTTACGCATTTTTCGGAACCAAACCATATATAAGCGAAGCCCTTATCAGCGGTATCTTTGAAATGACAACCGGTATATACACCTTCAACAGTGAATGTGACCGCAATGTTGCATTTGTAATCAGTGCCCTTCTTCTTGGCTGGGGAGGTCTTTCTGTACACGCACAGACTCTGAGCGTTCTTTCTGATTACAACCTGAATCTCAAGCCGTATTTTATCGGCAAGCTTTCACACGGACTCATAAGTGCATTTTACGCATACAGCCTTCTGAAACTCTTCCGCACAGAGGAAATCTGTGTCTTTGCGCCGCAGGAACCGCTCGCAAACGGTGTAGCAGCTTCGGTGATATCTATATTTTTACTCACATTTATTTTAATTTTTTGCAAAAAGGGGTGGAAAAAAGCTGAATAATGGTGTATATTATTAATAGAAAATTTGTGAGGATGGGATAAAATGCTTTTTTCGAAAGATATAGAAAAGCGCTGTATGGTATGCCAACACGCCAAAAAGATAAATGATGACGAGGCCATTTGCGCGCGCCACGGCATAGTTTCGCTGGGCTATAAATGTCGCCATTTTAAATATGACGCAACAAAGCGCATCCCTCCTGAGGATAATCTGCTTGCAGGCGGCACTTTCAGCGAAGCCGATTTTGCCATAGATTGACATCAACCCTTCAGGCGTTTACTATCAATAAGACATGATGAATTGTCAAACTAAGTGCAACAGATTTTAAGGCAAGCATCAAATAAATCCACAGGTTTTTGATAAAGTAAAACTTTCTTGGGCCTGGCGTTAATCAACGCCAGGTTCTTTTTTAATGTAGCAGGACTAACTCTGGAAAGGTTTCTTCCTTTAGGATAGAACTCACGAAGTAAACCATTTAGATTTTCATTTGTTCCTTTTTGCCAAGCGCAGTAAGGATCTGCAAAATAGAC
>JAFSIZ010000157.1 GCA_017439555.1 Oscillospiraceae bacterium
GATGAAATCGCAGTTCTCAAGGAGCTCGGCGTAGAGTTCAAGACAGGCGTTATGTATGGTAAGGACATCACAGCTGAGAGCCTTAAGGCAGAAGGATTTGCATCCGTATTTATGGGTGTTGGTGCTCAGGCAGGACGTCTTCCGGGTGTACCGGGCGAGGATGCAAAGGGCGTATTCAATGCTGTTGACTTCCTTAAGGACGTATATGATGGCAAGAAGATTGCTATCGGTGACGATGTAGTTATCCTCGGTGGTGGATTCACTGCTGTTGACGCTGCTCGTACAGCTCGCCGTCTTGGCGCAAAGAACGTTTACATCGCTTACCGTCGTACACGCGACGAGATGCCGGCAACTGCAGAAGAAATTGCAGAGGCAGAGGCAGAGGGCGTAAAGATTATGTACCTTGTTGCTCCGACAGAAATCGTCGCTAAGAACGGCAAGGTTTCCGCTATCAAGATGACAACTCAGGTTCTCGGTGATTCCGATGCAAGCGGCAGACGTCGTCCTGAAGCTGTTTGCGGTGCTGAGTTCACACTCAAGTGTGATACTGTTGTTGCTGCTATCGGTCAGATTCCGTGCACATGCGCAACAGAAGGCCTCAAGACAACAAGAAGCGGTATGATCAAGGTTGACGAGTGGAATTCTGTTGACGGATTCGTTTATGCAGGCGGTGACGCTGTTGAAGTTCGCAACATCATCTCTGCTGTTGCAGACGGTCGCCGTGCAGCATACTGCATCGACTTCAAGCTCTCCGACGGCAACCCGACAATCGAAGTTGTCAACATCGCTGACACAGTTGATCCGTATGCAGTTCTCCGTCGTAACCCCTATTTCACAGACAACGGTGCAATTGACCTCGATACAAAGTCAGGCGCAGAGAGAGTCAAGAACTTTGACACATTCCGTCGCGTAATGACAGAGGATGAAGCTGTCAAAGAAGCATCCCGCTGCTTGAAGTGCGGATGTGGCGAAGGCTGCCAGCTTTGTAAGCAGATATGCACAGACTTTGCTGTTGACGTTGTCGCTGATGACACAATGCAGATCAACAAGGACAAGTGCGTAGCTTGCGGTATGTGCTACAACCGTTGCCCGAACGGCAATATCGAAATGATCGACCTTGGTATCAAGGCATAATTTCGGCATAAACTAAAATCGCGCGTGCGTTTCGTGTTTTCGGAACGCACGCGTATCGGTATATTGAGGTATAGATATGAAATTATATGTAAATGGCGAATTTCACGCGATGGATATTGCAAGAAACGTTTATTCCGCGCTTCTTGAAGACAACGGCGCAATCGCGGCCGTCGGCGAAAGTGAAGAGCTCCTTGCAAAATATCCCGATGCAGAGGTTGTTGATCTCGGCGGAAAATGCGTTATCCCCGGAATCATCGACACTCATACGCATATTTTTGCCGCAGCTTATAGCGAAAAAACACGCGAGCTTTTCATTCCCAAAAGTGTAAAAGAGCTTCTTGAGAATCTGCGTGAGCGCGTCAAAAACCTTGCGCCGGGTGAATGGGTTGTATATAAAAATACCTATCCGCTCCGCCTTTCCGAGCTTCGCTATCCGACGAAGGAAGAGCTTGATGAAGCAGCACCTGAGAATCCTGTCTCGGTTGACGGCTATTATTCGACACAGCTCAACACGTGTGCGCTCAATACAATAGATTTTGATATGCTCCCAAAGGGCTCAGGCATCGAATATGACCGCGACGGAAAAATGACAGGACTTATCAAATGCGGAAATCCATATATCACGAGCTTCGTTGATTTTGGCGATGGCGATGAAGCGGAAGCTGTGAAAAAGCTTATGCGCGAATACAACAAATGCGGCATAACGATGGGTGTAAATGCGATGGGCTCTGTTTCCGATATGAAGCTTATGAAAAAGCTTTTCGACGAAGGCGCGCAGAATGTCCGTGTGAGATACACACTTCCTGCAGTGGAAGCAGTTGCGGAAGAAGGTCTTGCGGTTGATACAGGTGATAAGGATTTCGCAAGAGTCGATTTTCTCAAGAACTTCCTCGATGGCGGTTTCCTTACAGGAACAGCTTATATGGAACATCCGTATCACGGACTTTATGAGATTTTCGGCATAGATACAAAAGGCGCGGATGATTATGGAATGGTGCTCTTCTCCAAAGAGGAGCTTGCAGACAGCATCAGGCTTGCGCGTAAATATGGGCTGAAATATGGAGCACACTGCGTCGGCAGCGGCGCAAGTCAGAGACTTCTTGATGCGTATAAAATCGTAAATGCGGAAACACCTATAAAAGGAGAACGCCACAGCCTTATCCACGCTGACTTTATGGATGCAAGCTCGATTGCTGAGGCGAATGAGCTTGGTATTTCTGTTCTTTTCCAGCCGGCGTGGCACTATGTTGATGCGCCGTATCTTGACAAGTTCCTGCATCCCGATGATATGTCGAGATTTATGAAGTATACCACACTTATCACGGCAGACCTTGCCGCGGCAGGAAGCGACCATATGGTAAAGATGGACCCGAATGAATCGGTAAACCCCTATAACCCGTTCCTCGGTATGTATAATATGGTAACCTGCAAGGCTCGTGACGGGAAGGAATATGGAAGAGCTGCCGCAGTTGGCCGTGAGCACGCGCTCATCGCATACACACGCGATGCCGCAAGGGTAACTTTTGATGAAAACCTTGTCGGCACGCTCGAAGTCGGCAAACGCGCAGACTTTGCAGTTCTTGATAACAACTATTTCACTTGCCCGGAGGACGAAATCCCCGAAATCCGCGCAAGTATGACAGTTGTTGACGGAAGAAGGGTCTGGTGAATCTGTTAATATGCACAAAAAACCTCCGATTGCGGAGGTTTTTTTATTTAAAAACAGGGTTGAAATAGGGTGGATTAAAGAGTATAATACTTCTTGATAAAAAATTAACGTTAAAAATTAAACGTTAAAGAACAGACAAAAAAGGAGAAGGAAATGCTTTACATTATCGACACAGCAAATATAGAAGACATCAAGCGACTTGTGGAATTTTATCCGATAGATGGAGTAACCACGAATCCGACTATCATCTCAAAAGAGCACACGGATTTTCTTGCATTGGTGAAAAAGATCAGAAAAATCATCGGTGAGCAGAGAATGTTCCATATTCAGGTGACGGGCGAAACTTCGGAAAAAATGATATATGAGGCAAGAAAGCTTCGCGAGTATGTAGGCGGAAATTTCTATGTAAAAATTCCGATTTGCGAAGAAGGACTCAGGGCGACGATGAAGCTCAAGGAAGAGGGCTTCAATGTTACTATGACTGCCATATTCACGCAGCAGCAGGCGCTTATAGCGGCAAAGGCAGGTGCGGATTTCGTTGCGCCATATGTCAACCGTCTTGATAATATTGTGAGCGACGGTGTCAGCGTTGTCACGGAAACGGTAGAGATGTTTGAAAAACAAAAAATAGATTGCGGTGTTCTTGCGGCAAGCTTCAAAACGGTTGAGCAGATACATAAGGTTGCAATGGCAGGATGCCAGGCGGTGACCATAAGCGCAGACCTCTTTTCGACGCTTATGTATCATCCGATGACAACAAAAGCGATATATGATTTCGGTCAGGATTGGAAGGGCGTATACGGTGATACGACTATTGCGGATATGTTCAGCGGAAAATAAATATAAAAATGCTTAACCCGGGTGAGGGTTAAGCATTTTTTCTTATGTAGCTGTTTGAATATTTAGTTATTTCACGATTGCAGCATCACGCGCGGCAACCTTTGCCGTATAGCTCTTGACGTCGAGAACCGTCTCGCCGTCTATCTGGAGCGAACAGGGATTGTCGAATTCGACTGTTATTTCCTTTGCGTGATGAATTTCTATATTATTTTTATATTTTATATGTGTGCCTGAGAATACAGAGGGAAGAATCGTGAGCAGGCGAAGCCTTCCGCAGCCGTGGGCAACAACGACGCTCAGGTCCTCTTGCCTTCTGGTGCGATCAGGCGCGACCATCATACCGCCGCCGTAAAATCTGCCCTTCATTGTCGGTGCGAGCCATACTCTGTTATAATGCTTTGCGATGCCGTCAATTGTGACGGTTGCGCCGCGCGGCTTGAAGAAGAAAAGAACTCCTTTTATCGCAATCGTCGTGTAGTTGATCTTCTTTCCCGAAGCATTTCTGATCTTGTCACCGACCTCACAGCAATAGCCGTCAATACCATAGCCGATGCCGTTGATAAAGCGGCGTTTCATCCCATTGACATACACATAAGGAAGGTTTTTTATGTAATCGTTGATCCTGAAAGGCTCAGCCCCCTGCGGCTTTCCGAGATCGTTCAGGAAATCATTGCCGCTGCCTGTTGCATAATAGAGGATGTTGTTGTTGATTTCAACGTCGTTGATGGAATTGATGAAACAGTTGAGTGTGCCGTCGCCGCCGCAAAGAATAACCTCATCCTCCGGCGAAAGAGAAGCGAAAAGCTCTGCATAGTCAGATACGGAAGTAATATCTGTAAATACAAGCTCGTGACCTATATACACCGCCTCAAGCCGCCTTGCAGCAGCTTCACCGCCGCCGTTGCCGGCAATCGGATTATATAAAATAACTTTCTTCATCTCCGAATTTCCCCTTTGTCGCATTATGTCGAACTTAATAATATTATAAATGAAACAGGGAATAAATTCAAGCATAAATATGCATTAACTATTGTTTTATCGGGGTTATGGGTGTATAATAACAAAGATAGCACACTAATTTGAAAGGAACGGTATATATGAAATTTGATGTTCATTGCCATGCGTTTCCAAGCCATGGATTTATAGCAAACGGCGGCAAGCTTGGATATCCGTATTTCCTCTCTGTTGAGCAGCAGCTTCAGATGTTCGAGGATCACGATATAACAGCAGGTCTCCTTCTTCCGCTTATTCACTATGAAATAGTCCCTTATGTCCAGAAAATCAAGGAGATAAGGGAAACTGCGGAGAAATATCCAGATAAGTTCATCTATTTTATGAGCATGGATCCGCGTATGTTCTATAACAACCCGAAGGCAGATTTCTCTCGCTTCATCGAATACCACCTCGAGCGCGGTGCACGCGGTGTCGGCGAGATGTGTGCAAACCTTCCGTGGGAGCATCCGCTTATGGATAATATGCTTTTCTACATAAACAAATATAAGCTCCCGCTTACGCTTCATATTTCTCCGACTCCGTATTATGTCTATGGGATTTATGATGACTATAATCTCTCGGGTCTTGAGCGCGTTCTCGACAAATACCCCGATATCAAGTTCTTCGGCCATTCTGCTGAGTTCTGGAGCCGCATCTCGGGAGATACACAGTATCGCGGCTATCCGACAGGTCCCGTTGAGGAAGGCGGCCCCGTTGTGAGACTTCTTGAGACATATCCGCATCTTTATGGCGATGTTTCCGCAGGCAGCGGACTCAACGCGATGATGCGCGATAAGAAGTTTACCGCAAAGTTTATGGAGAAGTTCCAGGATCAGCTTATGTTCGGCCTTGACTTCTGCAGCGTTGTTCCAAAGGAAAATATGACGCTTTCGAAGTTTATAGATCAGCTCCGCGATGAAGACGCAATTTCGCAGACGGTATATGACAAGTTCTGTTGGGATAACGCCGCAAAGAACCTCGGATTCAAGACAATGGCAGAGCAGAAGAAGCAGGGAGGTATCACATTATGAAAATGAAAAAGTTCGACATTCACTGTCACGTATATCCGGAAGTCGGATTTGCAAACGAGGACGGAACCTTCTATCTCCTTCCCGATCAGATGCTCGAGGTTTTTGAAAGAAAGAATGTTGCGCGAGGCGTAATTCTTCCCGAAGTACATTACGAAGCAAACGCATACGGCGAGGTTCAGAACGTTGAGGATGTTGCAGAAATCTGCAAGCAGTATCCCGACAAGTTCTATTTCTTTATGAATCTTTGCCCTCACAGCTTCTATAAGAATCCCGAAGCAGACTATTCCGAGCTTATCGAATATTATCTTGCAATGGGAGCAAAGGGTGTCGGTGAGATGTGCGAGAATATGACATTCTATGACCCGCTTATGGATAATATGCTTTTCTATATAAACAAATATAAGCTCCCGTTCATCTTCCATATGACACATAAGGAGCTCGGCGACTATGGCATCCGCGACAATGAAAACTTAGACGGTCTCGAGCGCGCATTGCAGAAGTGGAAGGATATCACCTTCCTCGGCCATTCGGGCGATTTCTGGGTCGAAATTTCGGGCGACGATATGCACACGGGATATCCCGAAGGGAAGCCCGTCGTTCCGGGCGGAAGAGTTGTTGAGCTTATGAGAAAATACCCGAATCTCCATGGCGACCTTTCCGCAGGAAGCGGTTATATCGCAATCACGCGTGACCGCAAGTTCGGAATTGAATTTCTCAATGAATTCCAGGACAGACTCTATTTCGGTCAGGACTGGTGCTCAATAAAGAACAATATGATGCATTCAGAATATCTCGACGAGCTTCTTGAGAACGGCGAGATAAGCCAGGAGGTATATGACAAGGTTTGCTGGAAGAATGCAGTAAAGCTCCTTGGTCTTGACCTCACGGCAGAAGATTTTAAACTTTAAGAGGTGAAAATATAATGAAAATTGAAACAAAAGCAATCCACGAAGGCTGGAAGCCCACGCAGGGCGAAGCAAGGCAGGTCCCGATAGTCCAGAGCACGACATTCAAATATGACACGAGCGATGCTATGGGCAAGCTCTTCGACCTTGAGGCAGAAGGCTATTTCTACACAAGACTCCAGAACCCGACAAACGATGCAGTTGCCGCAAAAATCTGCGCAATGGAGGGCGGCGTTGCCGCAATGCTGACATCATCCGGACAGGCGGCAAACTTCTATGCAATCTTCAATATCTGTGAATGCGGAGACCATTTTATTGCATCCTCCTCAATCTATGGCGGAACATATAACCTCTTCGGAACAACGATGAAGAAGATGGGCATTGAATGCACGTTTGTTGACCAGACTCTTCCCGAAGAGGAGCTTGAAAAATATTTCAAGCCCAACACAAAGGCAGTGTTCGGCGAAACGATTACGAACCCGACTGTTTCAATCTTCGATTTTCAGAAGTTTGCTCGCCTTGCTCATAAGCACGGCGTTCCGCTCATCGTCGATAACACATTTGCAACGCCTGTCAACTGCCGCCCGTTTGAATGGGGCGCAGACATCGTCACCCATTCGACAACAAAGTATATGGACGGTCACGGCGTAGGTGTCGGCGGTTGCATTGTTGACAGCGGTAACTTCGATTGGTCGGCTCACGCTGAGAAGTTCCCGGGGCTCACCTCTCCCGACGAATCCTACCACGGAATCACATACACAGAGCGCTTCGGCAAGGGCGCATATATAACAAAGGCAACATCCCAGCTTATGCGTGACTTCGGTTCGATTCAGTCGCCGCAGAATGCGTTTTATTTGAATCTCGGACTTGAGAGCCTGCATCTCCGCATGGAGCGCCATTGTTCAAATGCGCTTGCAATCGCAAAGTTCCTTAAAAATCACGAGAAGGTTGCATGGGTTCACTATGCAGGGCTCGAGGGTGATGAATATCATGACCTCGCAATGAAATATATGAACGGAAACACCTGCGGCGTTCTTGCATTCGGAATCAAGGGCGGCAGAGAGGCATCCATTGCGTTTATGGATAAATTGAAGCTTGCTCAGATCGCGACACACGTTGCAGATGCAAAGACCTGCCTTCTTCACCCGGCGAGCCACACACATCGCCAGATGAGCGAGCAGGAGCTTCTCGCGGCAGGAGTCAACCCCGATCTTATCCGTCTCTCAGTCGGTATCGAAAATGTCGATGACCTCATTGAAGACTTGGCTCAGGCGCTTAAATAAGAAATAAACCAAACAAAACACCCCAAATGTGGCAATTTTATGCCACATTTGGGTTTTCTGTTGACAGAAATTAAATATATTGGTATAATCTGTGCAAAAATATAATCGGCAAGGGGATGAGAATATGAAATTTACTTAGCAAAAGAAAAAACACATAAGAAAAACCGCGCCAACGGTTAAGCTTATGTGTAAATTCCGGGATATGCTAAAGCACACACCCTAATTCTTCAAGTGTATTTTAGCATATCCTCAAAAGACTGTCTATTGACAGAATGAACAAAATTCAATTTATAAGGAGAAATGCTAAAATACATGAAAGAAAAACAATTTAATAATCGTGATGTGTTCAATTCGTTTTTGGTCTGTGATGCTGACTATGACGGATATATTGAGCTACCCAAAATCAGAACGAGCGATATTTTGCCTGAAGCTCTGATTCCGTTTTCAAAGGCTATGGCAAAAAGTTGCAACGATTTTGAAAGCTTTGTTATGTTCTATGAGCATGATATAAAGTTTGAGAGATCATGGAAAAACCCAAAACAATATCTCAAAAAGCTCAAGAAATTCAAGGGTGCAATTTCGCCTGATTTCAGCCTCTATCGAAATATGCCTTTTGTTATGCAACAATGGAATACATACCGCGGCAGAGCTTTGGCACATTGGATGCAAAAGAACGGAATTGAAATAATTCCAAATGTCAGATTCAACGATGAACGCACCTATGACTTTTGCTTTGACGGTATAGAGAAGAATAAAACTGTTTCCGTCGGAACTCACGGTTGTATCAAATCAAAGGACGACAGGGAATATTTTAAGCTTGGATTGTCGGAACTGGTCAGAAGATTAAGACCGAAAAACATAATTGTTTACGGTTCTGCACCCGACGACATTTTCAAGGAATATAAGGATAGCGGAATAAATATTCTCGCCTTTGAAAGTGAGTTTTCAAAATCCCGAAAGCAGGTGACTGCTTAATGGGTGGCGGTATAGACGGAAACTTCGGTAATACGAAGGGGAGACGTTCAGATTATAAAATCCATCACGGACGGCAAAACAAACACATCGAAGGCACAAACAATTATAGACAACAGATAGCAAACGGGAAAAATCCAAGTATTCTGACTGCAAACCCCGAACAGCTTTTAAAAGAAGGCACAGGAAGAGAAATGCGTTATGGTGCTAATAAAACAGTTGTTGATTACGGTAAAATTATAGGTAAATTTTATGATATTCGTACTGGTATGTATTATGACACCACACGTGCAACCATTCACTATGACAGCAAAGGTAACGCACATATCGTCCCCGCTAAACCAAGTTGGTTAGAATAAAACGGAGGTAATTATTATGGATGAAAAATACAAAAAATTGCTTTATGCAATTGACGATTATTTTCAAAAAGACCCACTTATCATCGAATGGAAAAACGGACTTAAGGTCAGATGTAAATCTTTTACAGGAATATGTGAAACCGACACAGAACCGGGTGACGAGGATTATATCGGAGAATACAGTATTGGTGTAAATGAAGTTCAAATATTGTCAGCAGGAAGTAATAAGTCTATCGAAATATATGATGGTTCTATCGAAATTTCTCTAAAGTGCATTCCCGAAAGGGTTTCCCTTGAAAACGGAACCGTTTTATGGGAACGTGAATTTTGAGAAGTAATGAGGTAAGTCATTATGAATAACAATGATTGGCGTTTGACTAACCAAATGAATTATCTGTTTCGCAAGAAACTTATAAAAGGTGCTTTTAAGCCTTACCGTGAAGGTTGGGAACATGAGCTTTGTGAGTTTTGTGCAGAAAGAATAGACAACACCACAGATGAAGTATATTCAACAGAAGACAGATATCATTGGATTTGTAAAGAATGTTATAACGATTTCAAAGATATGTTCGAGTGGGAAATGAGCAACCATTCACTATGACAGCAAAGGTAACGCACATATTGTACCTGCCAGACCAACAAGTTATAATTGATATGGAGGAAATATTATGACTAACAAAAAATATCTTGAATTATTATATTCCTTTAACCACAGCTTTGACGATAGTTCTCCACTTATCATCGAATGGAAAAATGGGCTTAAGGTAAAATGTAATTCCATAACCGGGATGTATGAGACCGACACTGAACCAGGAGACGATGACTACATCGGCGAATATGCAGCAGCAGTCGGTGATGTTGAAATTCTGCGACAAGGAAACGATAACAGTGTTGAAATATACAATGACTGTATCGAAATCTCATTGAAATGCATCCCTGAACGAGTGTCGCTTGAAAGCGGAATTGTTTTATGGGAACGTGAAGTGAACGACTTTGACAATAACTTTTATGATGAGTATGATTTAATCGACTGTTTGAATCGAGGTTGTGAGGTGGAATTTTTGTATAATGAAAAAATGTATTCCATCACTCACTCAGACAACAAAATAATCGTAACTGAATTTTATAACGAAGATAGTGAAAAAACTTATCCCGATGCCTTAACTGCACTTTCGTATGAAATTGACGGAAAGCCTTTAAGGGATATTATTTCCAAAATGAAAGTCGTTGACAGGTCATTCTGACACGACAACCCAAACACCCGAGTTGCAGATTTTCTGCAACTCGGGTGTTTTTCATTTCTTTTCGGTTAAGTCTTTGACGATTTCAAGCACGTGCTCCGCTTGTGTCGGAGTGAGGCGACCAAACTCTTTTAAAATCTGCTTTGCGTAGGTGGGAGATTTTTTGTCAAAGTCAAAAAACTCCTGCGGTGTAATTTTGAGGTATTCACAGATATATATGAAAACCTCAAAAGACGGAAATGCATGACCGTTTTCTATTTTGTTGATATATCCATTACTTTGCCCTAACGACAAGCTCATATCTCTGGCAGATACACCTTTTTCTGTACGAAGTTCAGCCAAACGTGCTGGGAATAATTTGAAATAATCTATATATTCCATATAAACACCTCCTACACTTCATGTGTAGTATAATGCAATGTCATAAAGTTTATATCCACAACAAGTGGATATAATTCTTGACGTACATAATTAAAAGATATATAATTAAGGAAATGTATCTTTTAAGGATTGATTGGTATGGCAAATGAAAATTTATCGAAGGCAAAAAATGCGAAGAATGACGAGTTTTACACGCAGTATGAAGATATACAAAGGGAGATAAACGCATATCTCGAATATAATCCCGATGTGTTTCGAGGAAAGACAGTTCTTCTACCTTGTGATGACCCCGAATGGAGCAATTTTACGAAATTTTTCGCACAGAACTTTGAAAGCCTCGGGCTTAGAAAGCTTATAAGCACAAGCTTTGCCCATAAAAGCAAAAATTTCAAAGGTTGCTATCAGCTGTCGCTTTTTGAAAGTGAATCGCCGCAATTCGACGAAAGCAAAACGCAAATACACGGAAAAATTTTCACATTAACGCGCGACAGCGACAAATCCGGAAATATTGATATCGACGATTTAGAATGGGAATATCTCGAGGGCGACGGAGATTTCAGAAGTGATGAAGTCAAAACGCTGCGTGATGAGGCTGATATTATTATCACCAATCCGCCGTTTTCGCTATTCAGAGAATTTATTGCATGGATTGTTGAAGCAGATAAAAAGTTTGTGATTATAGGAAATCAAAACGCTATTACATACAAAGAAGTTTTTCCTTTGATAAAAGGAAATCAAATTTGGCTTGGAAATAGATTCAATCAAAGGATTAATGGTAAAAATATGACTTTTGGCGTACCTGATGATTACCCAATGATTGGAACTGAAACGGAATATGGCGACAATGGAAAAAAGTACATATCGGTTGCCGGAACAGGTTGGTTTACTAACCTCGACCACGGCAGGCGTCACCAACCGCTAAGTCTTATGACGATGGAAGATAACATTAAATTCAGCAAGCATAAAGAGATTAAGGAGTATGGTTATCAAAAATATGATAATTATGATGCAATAGAAGTTCCGTTCACAGATGCAATACCGAGCGATTATGACGGCGTTATGGGCGTACCGATTTCTTTTTTGCCTAAATATTGTCCCGAACAGTTTGAAATTTTGGGTATGTGTGAAAATCTTGATTTATATGGATTGAAAACAAGAGTTTATACCACGCAAGAATGTCAAGAACGATATTTTGAGATATTTGGTAAGAAGGGCACTTATGACTTAAATGCTTCTGGTGTTGTAAATGGTAATAAGGTTTATCAAAGAATCCTAATCAAAAAGAAGGTGTAACGAATGAAAACGACATTACGAACAGATATAACGGTTGAGGATATTTGCCGCGGCTTTGTCTACAACGAATATGAGGGAAAAGGACTTTTTGGGCTTTCGGGAAAGCTCGTTATCCAACCCGAGTATCAGCGCAATTATATCTATGCAGACGGAAAACGCGATGTTGCGGTCATTGATTCAATTTTAAAAGGCTATCCTTTGGGGCTTATCTATTTCACAAAGGTTGCCGATGATAAATTCGAGGTGCTTGACGGACAACAGCGCATAACAAGCTTCGGGCGTTTTGTCACGGGTAAATTTGCAATAACGGACGCGAGCGGAATACCGCGCTATTTCTCGGGGCTTGCATCGGATATGCAGGAGAAAATTCTGAAAACTTCGCTCACGATATACATATGCGAGGGAACGGAGAGCGAGATAAAGGAATGGTTCAAGACCATAAATATTGCAGGTATTCCATTAAATGAGCAGGAGCTTTCAAACGCCATCCATTCAGGGCCGTTTGTCACCCGTGCAAAGGAAGAGTTTTCAAACAGCCAGAATGCAAACATACAGAAATGGAGCGCGTATATATCGGGTAGTGTCTTGCGACAGGATTATCTTCGCACCGCGCTTTTATGGGTAAGCCGCGGCAACGTTGATGACTATATGAGCCGCCATCGCTATGATGACAATATAGCGGAGCTGAAAGCATATTTCACAAGTGTTATAGATTGGGTTTCAAGCGTGTTTGTCGATGTTGAAAGCGAAATGCGCGGACTTCCCTGGGGAGAGCTTTATGAGAAATATCATAAGAGCTCATATGACCCGCAGACTGTATCACGAAAGCTCCGTGAACTGTATGCCGATTTTTATGTCAAGGACAAAAGGGGAATATACGAATATATCCTCGGCGGTTGCGTTGACAGTAAGCTTTTGAATATCCGTATGTTTGACGAGCCGACAAAAAAATCCGTCTACGCGAAGCAGACGGAAGCGGCAAGGAAAGACGGAATATCAAATTGTCCTCTGTGCGCCGTTGGGCATGACGGAAACAAGACACGGATATGGAAGCTTTCGGAAATGGATGCAGACCACGTTACGGCGTGGAGCTGCGGCGGTGAAACAGATAGCAGGAATTGTCAGATGCTTTGCAAAACGCACAACAGAGCAAAGGGGAACAGGTGATTTTTAATGTTAAACATATATTCTGTCGCGTTCTTTGGGCACAGACATATAGACGATGCTTTTGCAGTATCGGAAAACCTTCAACGGGAGATAAGGCGGCTGCTTTCGGAAAAGGAGTATGTTGAATTTTTTGTCGGAAGAAATGGCGAGTTTGACACGCTTGCGGCATCTGCTGTTAGATGTGCAAAAAAAGAATATCGCGGCGATAATTCGGCGCTCGTCCTCGTTCTTCCATATGCCACGGCTGAGTATCGAAACAACGAAAGAAGCTTTTCGGAATACTATGACGAAATCGAGATATGCAATGAAGCAGACGAAGCTTATTTCAAATCAGCAATAGGCATCCGAAACCGAAAAATGGTTGAGCGCGCCGACTGCATTATATGCCATATAGAGCGTCCTTCGGGCGGCGCATATGCGGCAGTGGAATATGCAAGAAAACGAGATAAGGAGATAGTTGAAATATAATAACAGAGCGTGCAGCATAATTAGTTTTGCTGCACGCTCTGGTGTTTGTGACTATATCCTTATTTCTTTCCATTCGCCGCGTTTGAAGCGTATGTGTGACATTGTCATACGTAAGGTGTCATCAACGATGATAGCGAGAAGTGTTCCGATAACACCGAAGCCGAGCGGCAGACAGAAAACATAGAAAAGCGTTGTTCTTATGACGAGAGAGAAGAAGACCTGGAAGGTGAGGAATTTTGAGTCGCCTGCGCCTTGAAGTGTTCCCCAATAGACCTGATGCATAACGTTTATCGGCGTTGTCACAATGAGCAGATGGAGCATCGTGAGCGCCGCATCAAAGGTCGCCTTTCCTGCAACCCTGTCGGGTACATAGAGCCCGATGACGAACTCATCAAACACAGAGAAGAAGACGACAAAGAAGAGCGAGAATGCGATTGCCAGAACGATACAAAGGCGCGTATAGAGTATCGAAACATCAGGTCGCCTTCGCCCGAGGGATTGCCCGACAAGCGTTCCCGAGGCTCCGGCAAAGCCGCCTGCAACAGAGACGAAGATTCCGTATAACGTAAGAATAATCTGATATGCGGCGAATGAATCGTCGCTTCCGATCGAGTTTATGATTCTCGTCTGAATCGTGCTTGCGGCAAATGAGACGAAGCCACTGAAAAGCTGGGCAGGGAAGACGACTTTGAGAGATAAAAATATATCGGAATCAAATTTGAACTTCGATTTAATGTCAAGTATGACAGGGCTGCCTTTCCGCAAAACGATTATGAAGCATATTCCTGCTTGAACGATATAGCAGAACATCGTCGCCGCTGCAGCACCGCGAACACCCATTCTTGGGAATCCCCAGTTTCCGCCGATGAGAAGATAATTGAAAAAGACGTTGACAAGGTTTGCAATAATCGTTGAGATAACGGCAAGGTGAGGCCTTCCTGCAGCACGCAATGCGGAAAGAATCGGAACAGAGAGCCCCCATATCGGAACGCCGATGAGCCATATGCGGACATATGCAACTGAATCGCTTATAAGCGATTCAGGCGCGCCGCAAAGCTTCATAAGCTGAGGTGTGAAGATGAAGCCGGGAATGCAGACGAGAAGCGAGATTATGAGCGAATAGACGAGCGACTGGCGCATTGTTTCGCTCGCTTCCTCTCGGTTTCCGGCGCCTATGCGGCGGGCAACAACAGCGGCATTTGCGATGCTGAGCGCCGAATAGAAGGCAGTGATAAGTGTTCTGACGGGGCCTGACGTTCCGATGGCGGAGATTGCATGAGTGCCGACGACACCGACCATCATCGTGTCAACCATACCGCAGAGATGAAGCATAACCGCCTCGAAAATTGCAGGTAAAGCGAGCTTAAAAACATCCCTGTAAGCGGACCGCGCCGACGGAAGTTCGCCGAGCCGTTCGCCTTCAGGGATGATGTGTTCGGGAGAATAGAGTTTCTTGAGAATGTTCATAAAAACACCTCGCAAATCATATGTAATTTTTATTGTTTGAGTATGATAACACAGAAAAAGATTTTTGTAAAGAGTTTTTGAGAAAATATTTCCTGAAATATTTTGCCTGAAAAGCTTGACGAAAACTATGTTTGATGGTAAAATATCAGGCTCGTTTTTGGATTGTTTTTCTATATCTGAGCGGAGTTTCTCCGAACCTTTTTCTGAAAAGAGAAATGAAATAGCTCGTATCGCAGAAGCCGGCATCAAGAGCTATCTGCGTTATTGGGATATCTGTCGTGCGGAGGAGCTTTTCGGCATCCGAAAGCTTTAATTCGTTGCAATATGCAGAAAATGACATTCCGCTTCTTCCCTTGAACAGATGGCTTATAAATGAGGTGCTCCTTCCGAAATGCTTTGCAAGATCGGGGATTGAGATGTTTGTGTGGTATTCGTTTAAAAATTGAAGGATCTGGTTGTATTCGTCAGTTTCATTCTCCCCATATTCAATGAACAGGTGCTCAAGCATAAGAGCGAGAGGAAAAATTACGGTGTCGCAGAATTCTTTCGGGCAAGGCCCGTCGTTGAGATGAAGCATCAAAGCTCCGCTTGCATTTTCTCCGCGATATCCGCTGACAGCAACAAAGCCGATGACATTTTTGTTTTTACACACAGGGCAGATATATTCTGAAACACCTGCAAAGCAGGTGCGGCAGAAGGAACAATCAGGTGTAAGACTTTTTCGGAGCTCTCGTTGCGATTGGATGCACATATGATGCTTTTCGCGCTTTATTGCCATGCAATATGGGTTATTGTGTGAGTTATAGGGGAGAAGCGCGAGAAAAATTTCATTTGGAAGCGATGCAAAAGCTTCTTTTGAAAAATGAACGGAGACAGAGAGTGAGCAATCGTTTTTCAGATAATCGATATATGAGGTAATTCTGTTTATATTCATCCGAAATCAGCCCTTGCACGAATTTTATATTTTTCTGCATAAAAACAAAAGAAATGCAGCTGAAAATATAATACAATATATAAAAAGCAATGTCAAGGAGAGATGAATATGCTTGATAAAAAAGTCATTGAATGTGAGCTTTGCATCATAGGCGGAGGTATGTCTGGCCTTTCCGCGGCAATATCCGCCGCCCGTGAAGGAGTAAAGGTTGTTCTTATGCACGAAAGACCTGTGCTTGGTGGTAATGCATCTTCGGAAATACGTATGTGGATAAGCCACGCAAGGGGAGAGGACAACCGCGAAACGGGAATTCTTGAAGAGATATATCTCGAGAGCCTATATCGCAATCCGACAAAGAACTATCATATATGGGATACGATTCTCTATGATTTTGTGAAGCGTGAAAAGAATATAACCCTTCTTTTGAACTGCACCTGTATGGATGCAAAAACGGAAGAAGGAAATTTCCCTCACGGACGCGAGAAAAAGATAATCTCTGTAACCGGATATCAGATGACAACGCAGAGGTTTATTGAAGTCCGTGCAAAATACTTCTGCGACAGCTCCGGCGACAGCATTCTCGCACCGCTCACGGGGGCGGAGTTCAGAATCGGGCGTGAGGCCGCATCCGAATTCGGAGAAGATACAACCGTTGAGGTTTCCGATAATATGACAATGGGAATGTCCTGCCTTATTCAGGGAAGGGAAACTCACCGCGAAGTAAAATACATTCCGCCCGAATGTGCAACAAAGCTGTGCGGAGAAAACTTTGAAAACCGAAATCCCGATATATATACCGAGGCTGAAAATTTCTGGTATCTTGAGCTTGGCGGAGACCGTGACTCTATAGGTGATACGGAAGAGATAAGGGATGAGCTTCTCGGCCTTGCAACGGGTACCTGGGATTATATCAAAAACTCGGGTGAGTTTGAAAGCAAGAACTGGGAGCTTGATTTTCTCGGTTTTCTGCCGGGGAAAAGAGAATCGAGAAGATACCTCGGAGAATATATGATAACCCAGCGCGATATTTCCGACGGATGTGTTTTTGAAGATGAAATTGCTTTTGGCGGATGGCCGCTTGATGACCATTATCCCGGTGGATTCTATCACAAGGGTGTGCCGAATACCGATGTGCAGACTCCTGCACCGTACTCAATCCCATACCGTGCACTGTATTCAAAGAATGTTGATAATCTCTTCTTTGCAGGAAGAAATATCAGTATGACCCATTTTGCAATGAGCAGTATGCGTGTTATGGCGACCTGCACTCTCTTGGGCGAGGCTGTGGGAAAAGCCGCATCAATCGCGGTAAAAGAAGATATAACGCCACACGATGTTTATCTTGATTACATAAATGAGCTTCAGGAACTGCTTCTTTGTGAGGATTGCTTTTTGCCGTCAAAAAAACGTGAAATATCAGGAAAATGCCTTGACTCTGAGCTCAATATAGGGTATCCTTTTATAAGGAATGGCGAAGATCGGGCGCATAGAATTTACGGAACGGACGAAAAGGATGTATATTGCGCTGTAGCAAAAGGCAGTGAAATCAGTTATTCCTTTGCACCGCAGAAGGTCGCCTCTGTCCATATTGTTTTTGACAGTGACTTAAACCGAAATACTCTTCCGGGTGGTGCTGTTGAGAAAAGACACATTACCCGCGCAAATGTTCGTCTTGATGTTCCTGTTATGCATATGCCGAAAACTTTATGCCGCGAGTTTGTGCTTCTTGGCGAGCTTGAAGGAGAAAGATACAAGCTTTTTGAAGTGTCGGATAACAGAAAACGTGCATATCATATAAACCTTGATAAAAAGCTTGATAAGCTCATTCTTATTCCCCGAAGCACCTGGGGAGACTATGATAACGTGTCGGTAATATCATTTGATTTTAAATAAAGGAGAAAATTAAAATGTCAGAACTTGCATTATTTGGCGGAAAACCGGCGGTAACCTATGTCGGAACAGACAAAACAGACGGAAGCGATATGTTCAAGTGGCCCATAGTCACAGATGAGGATCGCGAAGCTGTTCTTGATGTTCTCAATAAGGGTTCAATGAGCGGAACAGACGTAACAAAGGAATTTGAAAAGGAATTCTGTGAGTGGGTAGGTGCAAAATATGCACTTGGCACAAACAACGGAACTGCGGCACTCCATGCGGCTATGTTCGGTGTAGGCCTTGGTAGAGGCGATGAGCTTATCTGCCCGAGCATTACCTACTGGGCAAGCTGCACAAGCGCATATTCTCTCGGCGCAACAGTTGTTTTTGCCGATGTTGACCCCGATACACTCTGCCTTGACCCGAAAAAGCTCGAGGAGAAGATCACAGACAAGACAAAGGCAATTATGGTTGTCCATTATTGCGCACATCCTGCAGATATGGATCCCATTATGGAAATTGCAAAGAAGCATAACCTCAAGGTAATTGAGGACGTTTCCCATGCACAGGGCGGAAAGTACAAGGGTAGAATGCTCGGTACAATAGGCGATGTCGGTGCGGCATCCCTTATGTCGGGCAAATCCCTTGCAATCGGTGAGGCAGGTATCCTCTGGACAGATGATATCGAAGTCTATGAGCGTGCAACCGCTTTCGGATCATATGAGCGTTTCAGCGCAGCTGTTCCCGAAACTGAATACTTAAAGCCCCTTATCGGTATTCCATTCGGCGGCTATAAACACAGAATGCATCAGATGAGTGCAGCGATGGGCAGAGTTCAGCTCAAGCATTACGACGAGCGCTGCGCGGAAATCAACCGTGCACTCAAATACTTTGAAGAGAAAACAAAGGACCTTCCGGGTCTTAAGCTTGTTCACGTTGACGAATCAGACGGTTCAACAATGGCAGGTTGGTATGTTCCGGTTATGCTCTATGATGAAAAAGCCTTCGACGGTCTTTCATTGAGCCGCTTCTGTGAAGCAATGTGCGCAGAAGGCGTTATGATAAAGCCGGGAATCAACCGTCCTCTCCATACCCATCCGCTTTTCCAGACAATAGACGTGTTCCACGATGGCAAGCCCACCCGTGTTGCATTCTCCGATGAGGATATCCGCGAGATGGATAAGAATCTTCCCGAGTCTGATGTAACAAACGCACGCTCATTTATGGTTCCGTGGTTTAAGCACTACCGTCCGGAAATCATCGACCAGTATGCAGATGCTTTCAGAAAGGTTGTTGCAAACTATAAGGAGCTTCTCGACGGAGACAAAGGAAACGTAGGAGTCCTCGGTGGCTGGCACAGATATAACCACACAAAGAAGTCATAACAGAAAGAGCCAACTCATAAGCAAGTGAGTTGGCTCTTTGTTTTGTAATTGTTATATCAAATCAAAAATTCGTTTTCGCCTTCTGATATTGCAAAGTCGTGTCCGTTGATTCTTAATGTATATGCACCATTTGATTTTACCTTGCAAATATTTCCTTTGGCTTCAATATCGGTGAGAATGTCTCCAAAACGGAGATTGTGTATTCCGATTTTATTCTTCAGATCCTTCGGTTTTGCCCATTCAACAACCTTTCGGAAAGCATCAATCCGATGGAAACCGATAATGTGTTCGATAAAGACCGAAATCGGAATGAGGGCAGACCAGCCGCAGAAATCACCTCTGACATACTCATTTGCGCGAAATTCATTGAGCGCAGGCTCAAACCTTGTGGGTGAATATGCTTCCCATATCGTATGCGGCTCAAAATCCGTATATGTTTTATACATATAATCGAGAAGCTTTATGGCGGATTTTCGTGCCTCATCAAAAAGTCCGTAGTTTGAAAGACCTCGGAGTGCTGCATACGCTGTCGGAGGCCACATTGAACCGCGCCAGTATTCGCCGTCGGGGTTAAAGTCGGCATCGCTTCTTGAAAGTGATACAAAGGGAATAGGTCCGCCAAAGGTTTCGGGGTTTTCAAGATGCTCCGAAAGAGCTTTTGCCTGCTCAGCTGTTGCAATTTCCGATGTAAGTGTCCAGTATGATGCGATTGACATAACCTTATAGAAATTATGCGTGTTGCAGTCAATATCATAATAGAAATTGTCTTCTTTATCAAAATAAAGATTTTTCACAATTTCCTTCTTTTCAAGATATAGCTTGTTCCATTTTTCGGCTTCCGATTTGTCATCAACTATCTCAAAGAGCTTTGAAATCATATTTGCCGAGAGTGCCTGCTGGCATATTGCATCAAGCCAGAGCATAGCAGGGTTGTTCGGGCGCGGTTCATTGGCGTGCTCACCCGTTCTTCATCTCGGTGTGTTGTCCATTCCAGAGCGACCACCCTCCCAAAGGTAACCGTCCTCTTCAGCAATAAGGCAGGTCGGATACATAACACCGTCGGGTGTTACGCTGTCTTTGAGGTTTTCAATCCAGTCATAATGCTTCTGCAAGAATTTATTTTCATAC
>JAFSIZ010000158.1 GCA_017439555.1 Oscillospiraceae bacterium
CCGAGCGGAGTAAAATACGTGCCTTTAACGTTCCAATAAAGCGCATTCGGCTTTGCATTCGGGTAAGTCTCATCCGGTGTTCCCGAGGTTAAACGATAAGCGTTAATATTCTGCAGTCCGTCGATATACCACGGATCTGTGCCTTCTGATGCAAATACAGGGTTTGTAGATGCATCGGTATCGGCATCGGCATCGCCGTTTGCTTTGATGTCGTCTGCGGAAATGTCAGCGGTTGCATCCTTGTTCCAGTTTGCTGCGCTGAAGATAAAGTGCATACCATCATTGGCAGCTCCATCAACCGCTTCTGCCTTCAAAACAAGAACTACATTAGGCAAGAATGACGCCAACATACAAAATATAAGAAGAAGGCTTGTTATTCTGCTGAATTTCCTATTGCTCATAGTAGGTCTCCTTTCAGGGGGTGAAAAACGGGGGTGGTTTCAAATTTGCCACCATCCCCCGCTGTCTGTATTTTACTTTGCTGCCGCGACGGTGACTTCTCCGTCAACATATTTTTCGTTACCAACTATTGCATAGCCGGTTACGGTTACAGCAGAAGCTGTGTCGTTTGTCACGGTAAACTGAGCATAGTCGGTTGTCATTGCGATTTTCTTTTCGCCGAACATGATGCCCTTTTCCTTGGCGCCGTCAAAGCCGATGAACTCTGCCATAACAGCTGTGAGGTTATCACCGACAGAGAAGGTGGAAAGAAGAATCTTTCTTGCAGTTCTGCCAAGGTCTTCTTCGCTGACCGCGCCGTTGTAAACCGCCGTTACAGTGCAAGCTTCCCATGCGTTGAAGGTGTATTTCTTATCGATGCTTACAATCTGCTTTTTGCCGTTTACGGTCTTTTCCCAGTAGCTGAAGTTTTCATCGTCACTTACGCAGGTGACAGAATCTCCGTATGCGTAAGTATTGGAAACGCCGTTTATGCTGATAGCGATATTTTCTGTAAGGGCGTTATACTTTGCCATAAAGACCTTATCACCCTCAAGTGCGGAAACATCAGCTTCTGCCTCAAATACCTTACCGGTTCCGAGCTGTTCCCATCCGATTGCATCGCCGAGACCTGCCATAGCCGGAAGTGCCGGGAGCTTGTTGGCCGTTATCTCAAGGTTAAGAAGCTGACCGTTTCTGTCGTAAAATGCCGTTTTCTTTTCTGCACCCTCTTTTTCGTAAACTGCGATGAGGTAGTTGTTACCCGCATGCGGCTTGTAAGAGAAGCTTTCATTGCTTGTGGAGATAATATGCTTATTGCCGACTCCGTTATCAAGACCTTTCGCCCAGTAGAGGAAGTTATAGGTGCCGTCTTCTCTTGTAACTGTCGCCTGAACAGCATCGACATTTGTGCTTTCGCCGTAGGGAACCGCTATATTTTCTTTGATAACGTCAGAGGTCTCGCCGTAAAGAGCAAGAGTTTTTACAGATGCAGTTTCGGGAGCCTCGGTGTAGTCGGTATCCACTTTTGCTGTGAATGCTGCATCTGCAGTCTCCTTAGGCATCGGTTCGAAATCGATGGAATAGAGGTTTACCTCCATTGATACACCTGTATTACTTGAATCATATTCAGGCAATTTGTTCAATCTGCCATTCGAAGCAATATAAAGGTAATAATCACCGGGTTCTTCTATTGTTATGGTATCAAATGTGGCAGTCGTTTTAGTCGACGTTTCCGCGTAGAGGTTTTCCGTACCAAGCTCAATCAGGTTTGAATTTCGTTTTTCGGTTTTAAAGCAATATTGTAACGGTGCTTTGGTGGTAACGTCCGAGTCATTAAATTTGTATCCTTCTTCCGCATTTGCATACGCAGAGACAGGTGCAAGGAAGAAACTATAGTTGTTGCTTTTCGGCCCTGCCTCGTAGGTTATGGACGGTGCGAAAACGCCTGTCTCGGAAATCGTCACCCGAAGCGCCAACGCCGCTCTTGCAGTGCCGGTACTGTTAATTGCAAAAAGATCGCCATTAACGTTCCAATAAAGCGCTTTCGGCGCTGCATACGAGTAAGTTTTATCCGGTGTTCCCGAGGTTAAACGATAAGCGTTAATATTCTGCAGTCCGTCGATATACCACGGATCTGTGTTTGCTGATGCAAATACAGGGTTTGTAGATTCATCATCATCGGCATCGGCATCGCCGTTTTCTATGATGTCTTCCGCAGGAATGTCTTCGGTTGCATTCTCGTTCCAGTTTGCTGCACTGAACCTGAAATGCATTCCCGGTTCGTCGTCAGCTACTTCAGTCCCTGTTGCAAAGGACATCGGTGCTACCGAGATAATAAGGGAAAGCGCGAGGATAAGAGATAAAATCTTTTTCATTTTTAAATTCACTCCTATTTTTTATTTTTTAGAAATTTGCTGCGTAGATTGGTTTGGTGTTGTAATTACAACACCAAAGGGGATATCCCCTTTGAGGAATGCCTCAACCGCCCATCAGGCGAAGGAGGCGCAACTTTTCTCCATTTTACCCCTTCCTTTCTGTTATTGTTTATCTGTTTATTCTTCTTCTTTTTTATCTCAACAAAGTATTCCTTTGTTGTTTTCAAAGTACATTCATCCGCGCGCCGCGGGTTAAGCCGAGGGGAGTCGAACCCCTCAAGCCTTAAACTTGTTAAATTTTTATACTTTAAACTTGTCGTCCTCGCAAGGCGCCATATATTTGCGGAATTTTCTGCAGTAGTTCGCTGAAATTATGTTTTTAAACCTTAAGGTGTTCGACTCCCCTCGGCTTAAAGCTCTAAATCAATAACGTCCTTGATTTCTCTCGTC
>JAFSIZ010000159.1 GCA_017439555.1 Oscillospiraceae bacterium
AGTTTGCCGAGGCATACTTATCGTAGCCTTCAAGAATATCATTTATTCTTATAAGAGTTGTATGCCATGCAACGTTATAGGTAGATGCTTCATTACCCTGACCGTCGGCGTCTATTGTGTTGATAAGAGTTTCCCCGATACCACCGCCGAGACACGGTTCAACAGTTGTCCAACCGGGAGCCATAAGGTAATCAAGCCAGTACTTTGTTTCAGGCATTGAGTCGAGGATGATAGCACCACGAGCATTGGGAATCTGGGGATATCCGAAGTTACCTGCAACCTCTGTCGTTACAAGGCACTCGAGACCTTCGCGGATGATTCCGTCCTCAATGTTTGTTCTTATCTGATTCGGTGTGTCCTTTGCGTGACGCATCTTATAGACAGTTGCCTTTTCTCTTAAATAGTTGAGAACAACCGGATCATCGTACATATCAAAGACCATATCGTATGCCGACATAAAGGTTCCCAGTGTGCCGGTTTCCCAGATACGTCCGATTGTCTTACCTCGGTTTGAACCACCATCGGAGTTCCATACGTTATCACCGAAAACAGAGATATCATAATCCGGATAGAAGTCTGCAACACGGTCAAGAAGGATTGCCGCAACTCTTCCGTATTTCTTGTCCCCTGTATAGAAATATGCATTTGCCGAGCGTGTGATTGCCTCTAAGACAACACCTCCGCCTGTCACCTGCTTTCTCCATACACCGCTGTGCATATATTCTGCAATGTAGGTATGACGCTCGATAACGCCGTTTTCATAGGTGTACGGGGTTCCGTCCGGCTTCTTCGGAACATAGCCCATACCGTCATCAACGCCCCAGGTATCCTGGGTTTCTCCGTCGCGGAGACCCTTGTTGACGTTGAGTGTCTTTACTGTTGAGAGATTGTCGTAAAGTTCATTTTTGAGATATCCCTTGCCGTAGCCATAATATTCATCTGAGCCCTTTTCAGCATTCGGGTCGCCGAAAAGCTCAGCGTGAGCGTCAAGAGCACGCTGGCGTGAGAATTCGCCGTATTCATTGAGACCGAGCTTGTAGAAGCTTCCGAAGTCATTTGACGGGAAGTATCTCTTACAGTCGGGGCACTGAACCTTCCAGGGACGGTTGAGTGGGTTGTGCTGCCATGCAAACTGTCCGTAATTGAGACGTATATCTGTTGCGCAATAGCGGCAATGATACATTTCCGGGTCGCCCTCCGCACCAATACCGGTAGAGCGCGGAACCTCATTTGAGGTAATCATATTATAAAGCTCATCAACTCTGTCAACAAATACATCTGCAAGCTTAATGTAAGAGCTGTCCGCTGCAGATTTTGCCCAGTCGTATTTATTCACATTGTTTCTTGCAGCAGCAGCCTTTTCGGCTGTCATATAGGTTGCTTTTGTCTTTGCATTTGCAACAATGAGGGTCTTTGTAACAGTTCTGATTCTGCCGTCTGCAGTCTTGACTGTAACTTCAAACTGCGCTTCACTTCCGTTTTCGGGGTCTGCATAAACAGGAATGATGTTCATCATTTCATCGAGGATTGCAAACTCCGGAGTGAGGGCACGTGCTGTTATTTTTGCATCAGTCATATCAATCTCGTTTCCGAGGTTGGATATTGCCTGAACATAAAGCGGAACGATATATTCATTAACGTCTGCATCGGGTGAGTCTGTCCAACGGATATGTTCACTTCCGCCTGCTGTTACCCTGATGTCTGTCATTCCTTCGGGAAGGATTTCAACATCAATTGTGCTTTCAACAGTATCACCGTTAAAGGATGCAGTCACCTTAATCTTTGAAGTTCCTATTGCAAGAGCTGTGAGAACATTTTCTTCAACAGTTGCAATATCGGGTGTGAGAGATTCATATGAAATCTCTGCAGACTTAAGCTCACGGCCGCTTGTGAGAAGTGCCTTTGAAATAAGAAGTGACTTGTCTCCGACAAAGAGTTCTTCCGCTTCCATTTCTGCATCAACTGACTTTATCGG
>JAFSIZ010000160.1 GCA_017439555.1 Oscillospiraceae bacterium
CTCTTTTTCATAGATTGCAAGAAGCTCAGAGACAGGAAGCTCAGAAAGCTCTTTTTGGAAGGCATCCCACTCGGTAAGCGGACGCTGACCGATAACAAACTTCATAATATTTTCCTCAACAACAGTCTTAAGGGATGTCTCATAATCTGCAACAAGCGCACTGTCTTCAGCCGAAATTTCCATATACATTTTAGGATCAAGATGCGGATAAGTATGTTCAAGCATAAAATCGGTTGTGGCTGCCTGCTCTTCGGAGATGGATGCATCAATTACTGCCGGATCTACGCGGAGATATGTGCCGATTGTCTTAAAGCCATATTTTGCATTTGCATTCTCATCCTCATCGAGTATAAACCTGCGCTTGCCGTCAACCACCTCATACGTCTCACCCTCTTTACCCCAGCTGATTATCTCTGCACCTTCGTCGGAGTAGAACCAGTTGACGTATCTCATAGCGTTTGCGACAGCACCTTTGTCTCCCGTATTGAGAACACCAAAGCCCATCGGGTCATTATTGAATTTATTGACCATTGCGATGCCTGTTCCGTTTGTTGATTTCGGCGGACTCATTGCTGCAAGCATATACTCAGGAGTCTTTACGCGTGCGATGGAGTTAAAGAAGTCAATGCGAACCTGATACTCAGGCATCATAAATCCGCGGTCGGTTGATACAAGCTCTTCCCATGAAGCAGCATTGATTGTGAAGAAGTCTGCCGGAATGAGCTTTTCATCTACCATCTTTTTGAAAAACTCTACCATCTCGAGCATAATCTCGCTCTCAGTTGCACCATAGCTCCACTTTTCATTTTCAAAATCATAATATACGTCATAGTGGAAATTCGGTTTGAAAGAGGATCCGATAACATTCATATTACCAAGTCCGGATCTCATACAGAGCGGATATGAATCAGGATACAGCTCTTTAAGCTTTTTGGATACATTGTAGAGATCGTCAATCGTCTCCGGGGTTTCGAGGTTGTGCTTGTCAAAGATATCCTTGCGGTAGAGCCAGCTGCGAACATTCGTTGATCGCTCCATGCCATAGATAGGCGCATAGTAAACCTTGCCATCTGATGCGCGTCGGGTATTTCTCATCCACTGCTCATCCTCGGGCAGAGAGTTCCAAAACCCGTTATAATCCGGCAAAAACTCCTCATAATCATCAAGTGCGAGGAATGCACCTTGCTGTGCGAAATCCGCAAAGCCGGCAGGTTTACCCTGGAAACCGATTACGTCTGGGAAGGAATCCGGGCTTGCCATGATAAGCGGGAACTTTGTTGCGAAATCAGAAGACGGAATAGCATTGTAATTAATCGTTCCGCCCATCGCTTCGCGGATGTACTCCCATATCTTCCAGTTTTCGTTGTACGGCCATGATTCATGGCTTGCGACAGTAACGTCTACGACCGCATCATCCGGAAGCTGTTTTCCCTCCGGAATGTCATACGAAATGTCGCTTCCGACACCTCCGCTTTCTCCTCCGCATGCGCAGAGAACAAAAAGCATCACAAGACTGAGAAATAGTGCTGTGATTTTTTTCATAATAATCTTTGCCTCCTTTGTTTTATATCAACCTTATGCAGGTCAATTACTTTTTGGCATCTGATAAATATATCAGGCTTTTATTCGGGATAATTTTTATTCCTCGGAATACAAGCGCTTTATAGCGTGTACTATATCTTTTCCATACTCTCCATCGACAACAGGTGTGCGGTTTCCGTTGTTCAATCTGTCCACCAGCTCAGCAATCTGCACCTCC
>JAFSIZ010000161.1 GCA_017439555.1 Oscillospiraceae bacterium
CTTGCCGCCTGTTAGCGCAATACCGTTCAATTTCTTCTCGTGCGGAGTGACAGCATCACCCTTTGCATTATAGCTGTCATATGTTCCGAGATATGTTTCCTTTGCTCCGTCTATAAGAATTACGTCTGTGTAGCCGCAGCCTGTTGCATATTCGCCGACATATGCATTGACATCATATATACCGTTTTCGGGAACAGTGAACTTAAACGCTACTCTTGCAGGCTTTGCCGGCTCTGCATCGTTATCGCGCTTCGCAATGGAGAGATAAGGCTGTGCAACACGGATTGCACTCGATGTCCCTGCCGCATAGAAACGGCTTGTTGTGTTCGCGTTGTCAACAGACCAGTTTGATCCCTTTGTTGTGGTTGTCATTCTGTAGTTTCCCGTACTCTGCTGCCAGGTAGTGCTCTTGTCTACATCTGCAAAGTCTATTTCAAACGCAGTGCCGTCGGGAAGTGATTCAAGAGTTATCGGAATCTCAACCGTCTTCTCTGCGGAGTATCCGTCATATGTGACCTTGATATTGATTTTTGCAGTTCCCTCCGCAACAGGTGTTACAACTCCTGATGCAGATACGTTTGCGACAGCTGTGTCAAGAGAAGTATACTCAACTGCTGCGCTTGCCATCGGAACATCTGCTCCGTCAGACATCTTTGCAGAAACAGAAAGAGCTTCGCCGTCTGTATCGGCAAGAAGGATATATTTAGGAGCGGCAACATTTACTGTGTTTACCTTTGGTACAGTTACCGAAAAATCGATTGTATCCACATACTCGACGCCGCCGATATTTATCTTTGCGGTAACCTTTGCATTGCCTTCCTTTGCGCCTGTAACAACACCTGCGGAAGAAACAGTTACCGCATCAGAATCTGCGCTATAGGAAACTGTTGCTCCCGTTGCCGAAAGCTCATAAAGACCGCCGTTTGAAAGAACGCCCTCTGTCTTTATGGTCTGAGTTTCACCCTTTGTGAGCTCTGTGCTGTCAACGGTTGCCGAAAGTGCGAGTGTTGCAGGGCTTGCCGCCTCAGTGAAGGTAAAGCCTTCAAGGTGAGTTGCGTTTCCCGTTCCGCCCGACACTCCTGCAGGACGGATTATGAGCGTGTTTGCATACTCTCCTGCATTGAGAGTCACGCCCTTGAAGTTTGCAACCCTGATTTTATTGAATGAATCGGTATAGCCATCTGCCTTGAGTCCGTACGTCCGACATATACGCCGTTGATTATGACATCGGCATAGCCGCCATTGGAATAAGGCGTTGTATCAGCCGAAACGTTATATGTCCCTGCAGACGGCGCCGTAAACTTGACCGCAAAATCTCCGCGGTTCGGCACAGTCATAAATTTAAAAACCTTATTCGCATGCACCTGAACACGGATTGCTGTGCTTCCCGTGATATGAAATGAGTTTGTCAGCGTTGAATCCACCGCCCAGTTGTTACCGGCAGATGATGCGGAAAGATATGCACTTCCGACATCATAGAAATTAACGCTGAACTTATCACCCTCTGCGCCATAGACACCGACGGACAACAGCCCGAGTATCATCGTCAGCACAAGAATGAGAGATGTGAATCTTTTTGCTTTCATGTCAGATCCTCCTCGTAAGATATAAGCATATTGCTTTTTCTTCATTATATCTTACAATTGCATTCTTGAATAGTGCAATTCCTGCCAATTTTAATACTTTACATAAAAAACCGTTCGGGTTTTCCCGAACGGTTTTTTTGCTATTTCGCGGTATAGTCGAGAATTCTCTTAATGAGAACTGCGACTTCGGCGCGCGTTGTGTTGTCGGTCGGAGCGATTTTGCCGCCCTTTCCGTTTACAAGACCTTCGCTTACAAGGAATGATACCGCATCACGTGCATAGTCTGCGACTTTGTCGAAGTCGGGGTAAGACACCTCATCCGTCGCCTCCGGCGCCACCTTCCCCTCAAGGGGAAGGCTATTAAGTGCGCGGTAGACTATTGTCATCATATCCTGGCGGGTGATGGTGTTACGTGGAGCGTATCTGTTATCACCGATACCGTTTACAATACCTGTATTTCTTGCAATCGCAAGCTCCGGAGCAAAGTAGTCGGAAGCCGCTACATCCGCAAAATTCTCTTCATTCTCGCTCTCAAGCTTGAATGCACGGACAAGGAGAAGCGCAAAGTCTGCTCTCGTGATGTTTGCTGCAGGTGAGAAGGTATTCTCACTTGTGCCCTTTATTATTCCTTCATCAGCAAGTGCGTTGATTGCATCCGCCGCCCAAGCGTGAGCGCCAAGGTCTATGAAACGAACATCGGAAGTCTCGCCCGAAGATGTTCCTTCATTTCCTGTTGAAGGCGTTGTTGTCTCTTCCTTATCGCCTGTTGACGGTGTGGTCGTTCCGCTGCCGGAACCGCTTGCGCCGCCAGCGCCACCTGCACCGCCTGCAGAGCCGCCGGAAGTGCCCGGAGTACTCGGTGTTGAAGGTGTGCTCGGCGTCTGCGAGCCTGCGCCTGTTGTTGCACCATAGACATTGACATAGAAGTGAACTGTGGTCTGCATAGTTCCATCATCTGCAGTTATTGCAACGTGGTTCTCACCTTGCTGCGAAGCTGTCGGATTCCATACGATTGTCTGCTCTTCAGCATTGATTGTCATACCGCGCGGCAGGCTTGTTCCTATATAGGTGATATCCTTGCCTACCGGGCTTTCTGCATCAAAGCTGAATGTCAATGTGCTTCCTACCTTCGCTGTCTGGTCTTCAATTGCATTGAAGACCGGAGCTGAGCTGTAGATGCTCGAAACCGGAATGCGGAGCTCCTGATTTTCCTTGATATTGAACACATATCCGCGCTCTATATCGCTTGAATCAACAAAGCCTCTGATAAGCGATACTCCACCGATATCAAGAACGATATCTCCGTCTCCGTTTTCGGTTGCGCTTTCGATCTTATATGCGCCGTTCTGGACACCATCGTTTTCTATATATACATACTTTCCTGCAAGAGAAGCGACGTCAACATCCTGATCTGCAGCAGGTGTGTAGGTTATATAGTTATCCATTGCAAGCTCTTTTGTGAAGCTCTTGACTGTTCCGGTGTAGGCAGGAACTGCTTTTTCTTCCTGCCCTGCTCCGATAAGCTCGAGTGTTTCGCCATCGTTGAGGTAGCTGTAGATAAGCTCTGCTTCTCCATCTATGGTTTCGAGAGAAGCAACACCTGCAAAGCCTCGGAAATTCAGCTTTCCATCAACAACATAATCAATCTCACTGTTGTTTGAATAGATTATATAGTCAACACGCCCGTTTTTGAGCGTTACCTTGACTGCGCTGAACGCATCGTTGAGACCCGGCTTGACGCCCGGAGCTCTCTGCATCGGAACCTTTTCGATTGACTCGATATACTGCTTGCCGTTTTCATACGGCTCGAGAACAGTTGTGAAGATTGTGTCGAGGTTCTGCCCCTTTCTTCTGACAAGGAGATAATCAAGCTCGCCGATATACTTGTTGTTTGAGGTCTGCGGCGGAAGTGCCGTCGCAAACGTTACCTCATTCATCGGCTCATCGCTTACCATTGTGAGGCGGAGCCTTACGTCGCGGTTCTGAGTCATTTTCTTGTTCCAGTCCTTGACGTTCCATTCAACAGAGAAGTTATTGTCGATTGAATTATATTTGCGGACATCATAGAGCCATGTGTAGCCGTGCGGATATTTTCCGTTGCTTACGCCGCCCGGATCGGGTCCGTATTTTACGTCTGCGCCTGCATAGACACCGTAACGGTTTCCTTCCTCGTCGGAATATGTCGGCTGCTCATAGAGGTCATCAAGACCGGATACTGCAGTAAGCTCATCAGACTGGCTGTGGAAGCTGTAGAGGTGATCCTTTCCTCCGTTTACGTGGAAGAAGTCTACACCATAGGAAATCTCATCGTCAACCTCGACCATTATGACCGAGCGGCGGTATTCATCAGTCTGCGGATATACCTTATCCGATGCAACATCCATAAGCTTGACTCTGCCTGCATCGTCAAAGTGGTAAGGTGTTCCGACAGTTCCGCTCGATTCATGATCCTTCTCATCAACGATTACCGTGTTGTGGGAAATCGCTGCCTGAACCCATTCAAGTCTGTTCGGCTGGCTTCCTGTCTGCTCCGGATATCCAAGGTCAGGAGCGACATTCAGGCCGAATGCCGACATATGAAGGTTGAGTGTGTCAAAATGTCCGTGACCTGTATTTGCGCCATAGTAGATTGCGAAGTCGCGAATTGTATTTGTCGCTGTGAGCGAGCTTACAGATTTGCTGTGTGCACCTGCTCGGAGCGCTGCGAAGCCGAAGCCTGTGAGCATATCGCTTTCAAGCGCGAGCTCGCCGTCTTCTTCGATGATATCCTCAATCATCTTTGCAACCCATTCGGGGTCATCATCGAGAATTGAGCCGTGGATTCCGGCAGTTGAATCGCCGTTCTTCTTATACATACCCTGTGCAAGCATACGGTTTCCTGTATACTTGAGTCCCTGGATGGAATCCTTGAGCTCAAGAACAACACCTGAGCTTGCGGTTGCACCCGAGTCACCGATCTGTGCTCCGTGGTATCCTGCAAGCGTCAATCTGATGTGTGCAGGGAACATATTGAGGAACTTCGGATTTTCAAAGAGGTTTATGGGTGATTCGCCCTCATAGTCCTCAAGCATTTCTGCAAGATAGAGGAGGTTTGTTATCCAGAGTCTGTTATAACCCGGGGCATTCTCATTACCGATACCGTCGCGGTCAACCTCTTCTATGAGGTTCTTCATAACATAACCGCCGGCGATCGGGTCTTTCTTGATTGCACCCGTGTTATACATTGTGCCGTCTCTGATTATCCATGAGAGCATCTCGCTGCTTTCAGGCTCTCTGTTGAGCGCAACAGCTGCTGCTGCAAGAGCAGACTGGTGCATACCGAAGTTACCTGCAAGCTTACCTGTGAGAACATCGTTATAAATTGCGAGAAGGATATTATCCTCTGCATTCTTTCTGACCGCGCCCGGGCTGTCCTTGAGGTTTACGGGTATCGGATCTCCGTTTTCGTCAAGCTTCCAGTTGCCGTATTCGTCGGTCTCATATTTCGCGCCCTTCTTTGAGAGATATTCAACAACATACGGGTCGTTGTATATCGGGAGGAATGCATCATATGCCGTTGCAAAGCTCTTGCCCATACCTGTTGACCATACTGCGTCAACGATGCTTCCGCGATAGGAATCTCCGCGCCATGTGTGCCAACGGTACCAGTCAAACTGCGGATATGCGTCTGCAACGCGGTCGAGAAGTATTGCACCTGCGCGGCCATATTTTGCCTCGCCTGTGTAGACGAACGCAAGGCTTAAATCTTCAATTGCATTCTTGACAAACGCACTGTTTGCAACTCCGCCTGTGCCATACCATACCGCATCGTGGATGTAGTAGGCAATATATGTGTGCTGAACCGGATACTGTGTTCCGCCGTAGGTATAGTATGCAAGTCCGTTCTTTCCTTCAACATAGGTCGGGTCATAGCCTATGGCGTTCGGGTCTGAAACATAGGACTGGAGATAGCCGAAGCCATCATCAACGCCCCAGCGGTGATCGGGAATTGAATTGATGTATCCGTCGTTGTGGAGGAAGCTACCCTCAACGCCGTAGCCATAATAGTCAAACCATTCCTGAGTCTTGCGCGCCTCATACCAGGCGTTCCACTCGTCAGACCACTGGCGCTCGTTTGCATAGGTTACCGGGTTCTGCTTCGGAGCTTCCGGGAAGCCCGGATTATGCGAACATTCTCTGCCTTCCTTTACATCCTCACAGACGAACAACTCGTGGTGCTTCTGAAGAGCGATGTCGATGGAGAACGCTCCGCTGTCTGTGATACCGAGCTGATAGAAGCTCTTGAAGTCGTTTGACGGGAAATAACTCTTACAATCGGGACACTGAATCTTCCATTCATATTCCATCGGATTCATTGCCCACGCATATGAGCCGTATTTAAGACCGATATTGCATCCGCAATAGCGGCAGAAGAACTTCTGCGGGTCATACTTATGACCTACGTGATAGTATCTCGGGAGACCTTCAAATACTACGTTGTCATAAATCCAGTCAATGTTCTGAAGAATCTCATCCGCCGCTGCCGTTACGGATTTGACTTCAGCCTTTACCCAATCATATTTCTTTGCATTCCTGATTGCGTTTTCACGCTCATGAAGCGTGTAGATCTGCGGATCTACCGTTGCATCCCAGCCGACATTGATTTCAATCGGAGCGATTGCATAGGTTTCTGCGCCTTCCTTCCAGTCTGCGCTGACGGATGCGGAGATAACCGCCTTACCGACTTCCTTGCCGGTTACTCTTCCGCTCTGCTCAAGCTCGATATATTCAGCGCCTTCCGTTACATCCCAGGTGATATATTCAGAGGGAATTGCAACGCTCTTTCCGCTGTTCATTGCCGCAACCGCCTTAACGGTTGTAACACCGTAGACAAATATGGATGTATCTGCATCAAGGCTGATGCCGATATCCTGATTTATTCCCGATGTATCTTCAACGAATATCTCCATAGTTCCTTCCTTGGTGAGACCGTCACGCGTTACCTTTGCGGAAATGGTGACAGTGCCCTCAGAAATACCTGTTACAACACCGTTCTGATCAACTGTTGCAATCTTTTCATCGCCGGATTTCCAGACAATGCTCTCGATGGATTCCGGATCATAGTCTATCTCTTCGTCCGAGCCGTCATAGAGATGGACATTGAGCGTTGTGCTCTCATCAAGCATAAGCTTTTCAACGTCTGCAGAGAGGCCTACAGCGCGCATCGAGCTTCCGTTTGCGAATGTGATATAGAGCGGATACCAGCAGTCGCCGCTTCCGTAGCCGCCATTTGCGCTGTCATACGCCATACCCTTTACAGGCTTGAACACAACGTAATATTCGCCTGCCGCCTTGACTTCGTTTGTACCGAAGCTCTTGAGCTGGTCGGGGCCTGCGTTTGACTGCGGAACAAAGTGGTCTGCCGTTCCGAAATAGTATTCGTTATCCTTAACAAGCTTCGGGGCAAGATTTGTTCCGTCATCATCCTCAACCGGGATGAGATAGAGTTCCATGCAAGCTGCACGGTTTCTGCAAAAACCGACAGATTCGACAAGATATTTTCCAGCCGAGGAGAACTGTGCCTTGAATGCTATATATGAATTTCCGTTATTCAGGTCAGCGATGTTCCAAAGGAACTGTGCGTATTTTCCGTCTGTCGTGAAGGAATACATATTGCTTGCAACACTGCTTCCCTTGATATCGTGGAAAATCCAGTTGCGGCTTACTGTATAGGTCAATGCGCTTGTAATCGATGTTGCATAATCTCCCGGATATGATCCTGTGCGGAAATCGATTGCGAAGTTTGCCGGATATGCGCCCATTTCAGAAATGTTGAGAGTTATTGTATCGCTCTCGTATACATTGCCGCGAGCCTTTACCTTTGCCTTGATTCTTGCAGTACCTGCTGCCGTTATTGTTGCTTTTTTGCCGTTGTCCGAAAGCGTGATAACGCCTTCATCCGGCTCAACTATTTCATAGCTTATAATCTCGCCGCCGGAGATAACCTTGCGGTCAGCCTGCTCGAGGCGGACTTCAAGCTTAAGCTCTTCGCCGATATTATAAGTGCCGTTTGCATAGATATATGCATTAGCTATCGTAACGGAGTCGTCAACCGTTATTGTATTCTCTTCCTCAACGATAGCGCCGTCAAGGATTGTATAGGTTACGACGGTTGCAACACCTGCATTCTTTGCCTTGAAGCTCTTTCCGTCGCCCGTTACTTCGAGTATGTCCTCGCTGCCTTCCTTGAGCCTGTATTCGACGTAAGCATTCTTCACATCGACCTCTTCGCCTGCATGGTTCTTGCCGACATAGCCTGTTATTGAAGTGCTCTCTCCGACACCGATTGTCGTGTAGTCGAAGGTTGTTACCGTGGACTTAAGAGAAGGTCCGCCCATAAGGTCAACGCTATAGAGAAGGATTGCCGTTTCAGAGCCTACTTTGCTCTTTGTCATATAGACAATCATAAGATACTCTGCATAACCTTCGGAATAGTCAAGCTCATTTGATGCAATAAACTGTCCGCAGGACGGATAGGTCTTTACAACCTTATCTTTGCTATAGGTGTCTGCCTCGCCGACATAGTTTTCCGCTGTCGTGTATGAGGCGATATTTGCGGTGATCGTATCAAAGTCCATAGTCTCCTCATAGGGAAGCATATAGAGCTTTGCAAGACCGCCGTTTGCATATGAGTATGCGCCGAGGTCAACATTATATTTTCCCGGAGCCGGAACTTTTACCTTGAATGCAGTCCAGCCTCCCTCGTGTGTACCGAGGTCGATACCGAGAGCGTTTGTCGAGAAATAGCCGTTTGCGCTGGTCGGGCGCGTGTTGCGCGCTGCAACCATTGCCCAGGGGCGTCCCTTATCGCCATAGGTTGTTGCGATGCTCTTCAAGAAGTCTTCCTTCTTCAACGGCTCGGTTGAGCCTGCCGCACCTGCAACAGTTACCTGATAGTTTCCTTCGCCGTATGCTCCGCTATAGAAAGCATATGAAGCATTTGCGCCCGAATATGTATCATCGCGCATAACGTTGACTTCAACATCTTGGGTAACGGTTACATTGCGAAGCGTTCCGGTTACCTTGAGCGTTGCCTTTCCTTCGCCTGCGGCATAGATATTTTTATCCTTGCCGAGCAAGAGAACGCCGTCGCCGCCGTCTTTGATCTCAAAGCTTACCTCACCGCCGTTTCCGTCGATTTTCTTGCCCTTTGCAAGCCACTTCACGTCGGGAGTTTCAAGCTTTCTTCCATAGTAGACATCGCCGAAGTCTGCCTCGATTGCATCGAGAACCGGAAGCGGCGGAACTTCGTATTCAAACGTGATTTTCTCAACAGTTGCCGCACCCTTTGCCTTTGCGCGGAAGATGAGGACATATTCCTTATCTTCTTCGAGTTCAAAGACACCGTTATCCGAAATTTCTACTGCGCTGAGACCCACTGCCGGATCAGCCCAGAAGTTTCCTTTTGCAACCATATTGTCTTCGGAAATTCCGAGGCTCGTAAATGACATGGCTCCGTTCTTTCGTCCGTAGTAATAGTCGCCTGCAATATACGTCGTTGCCGTGCCGTAGGTTGCAGAGCTTTCAAGCGTCGCCTTTAAATCGCCCTCATACGGAAGAACATAAACCTCGACATCCGAGCATGCGTTTCTGTATTTATATGCTGTAAGCGCCGTAACCTGTGCTCTTGTCTTTCCCGGGGATTTAAACTTGAACGCTATCCATTCATCTGTTCCGTTTGAACCAACGCCTAAATATGTACTAAGCTGAATCTGGTCGCAGGAGGTCTGCTCCGCAGTCATTCTGCCCGTACCGTTACCGAAGGTTGAGCCGACATAAGCCCAGTTGTTTGACGGAACTTCATCCGATGCCGGATATGCCGCATATGCCGGGTTCGGATATGTGCGGTATGCAGCACCTTCCGCACCGTTTGCGCCCGATGTCAGCTCAATCTTTTCAAGCCAGGTATTATCGGAGGTAACGTCCGTTCTGCCGCCTTTTGTAAAGCTGTAGGTCATCTCAAGCGTATCGCCCTGAAGACCGTCCTCAGTCTGTGCAATAAGCTCAAAGCTGTTTACATATGTATAGAAACGCGCCACACTGTTCTGAGATACAAGGAGATAATATGTTCCTGCCTTAAGCTCGAGAGCTTCGCCCGTGAGCGCTTCGGGAGTCGTCGGAACGTTTACCTTGTTCTGCGGAGCACCCTTTACCGCAAGAGTATATTCCGCAGGAAGGTCATACGGATATTCCGCCTGCAATGCATTGATTGCATAGTCAACGGTGGCTGCCATATTGTTCTCAAAATCCCATACATAATTGTTTCCAGCCTTATTCGGATATGTCTTTCCGTTTATTGAGGAATCAATAAGATATGCATAGTATTCGTTGTTGTTGCTGTGCGGAAGCACATTGAGCTTCGGAACATATGTTCCGTCCGCGGGAATCTCAAGCTTGAACACAAGACCGTTCCAACCGAGCGGAAGGTATGTAGTGCTGTCTGCATAGCCCCAGAAGCCGTTTTCTGTAAGCTGCTTGTTATAATCAGGACCTGCAGCTCTGTTGTAATAGCCGTATTCGTCAAGATATGTCCAATCGTCACCGGGCTCAGATGCAGTGTTGCCGTCACCCGATACGATGCTTTTTCTCTTTATGCCCGACAAAACTGCGTTTGTCTCAGTAATTGCCGAGACATCCTCGCCTGCACCGGAAAGCGAGAAATCATATCTGAGATCGCTTGCCGCAGTCGGCTGTACTTCAAGCTCGAAGCTGTTGATATAGAAATAGAAGCGCGAAGCAGTTTCCTGAGAGAACATAAGATAATATGTTCCTGCCTTAAGCTCAAGAGCATCGCCCGTTATTGATTTGATTGCAGTAGGCTTATCAACAAGACCCTCAGCTGTGCCGGAAAGCACAAACCTCATATCCTCCTGCAAACCATAGGTATAATCCGCACGGAGAGTCTGCAAAGCGAAGATGAGCGAGTTCTTCGGATCAGCGTTGAAATCCCATGTCTTCGTTGTTCCGTCGATATTCGGATGGCTCTTTCCGTTTATTGATTCAGGGAGGATATATGCATGAATCTCTCCCATTCCCGTCTTCGGAAGATAATTGAGCTTCGGAACATATTTTCCGTCAACCGGAACTTCAATCTTAAAGCCTATGCCATTCGTACCAAGCTTGTTATAGGAGGTAGAGCTTGATGAATAACCCCAAAGGCCGTTTTCCGTAAGCTGAGTGATATAATCAGGAGCCGCAGTATTTGTATAGAACGCCTGCATCTGGAGGTAGCTCCAGTCATCGCCCGCTTCACTTGCGGAGTTTCCGTCTCCGACGGTTATAAGCTTTCTCTTGCTTCCGATAACCGAGTTTGTCTCAGTAATTGCCGAAACATCCTCGCCTGCGCCTGCGAGTGTGAACTCATATTTGAGATCCTTTGCCTCGGTCTCCACTTTCTGCTTTGTAAGCGTAATGCTTGAAATCATATTGAAGTATCTTGAGTTGCTTGTGTCTGTGCAACCCTTTTCAACATTCATAAGGATATAGTAATCCCCGGCGGAAACATCAAATGTGTTGCCTGCAAACGGATTTGCGTCCGTTGCATTTGCGTGCATGTCAACGCTTGCCGCAAGAGCTACGGGAGATGCGCTGTTTGCAGAGTCTGCAATAGCCAATCCTATACCTTCTGTGGTTGTCATATCCCATGTCTTTTCCGCTGCATAGGAAACAGGAAGAAAATAAATGTTTACTCTTCCGTTTGCCGTGCTCTTTGCATAAGCAATGCTTGCGCTATATGTTGCAGCTTCCGCAAAGCTTGTTTTGAGCACAAGTCCGTTTGCCGGAATGTTTGCAAGGTCAACACGCGCCTGAACATTTCCAGAATAAAGAGCACCGTTATAATATCCGGGTCTTGCAACATATGTCCAGAGACCTGTTGATACCTCCGCATTAAGCTGAGACGTATTTGTTACCGAGCTTATCTGCACAGATTTCGTGCCCTTTGAATCTGTGTTGATAATGCTTTCATCCGCTATTGCGCTGACGGTAAAGTTATATACCAGCTCATCCGCAGATGCCGCACCTGCAAAAGTAATGCTCGGCAAAAGCCCGATAAGCATTACCATCGCAAGAAGAAGTGATAATACTCTCTTCATTTTTTGTTTTCCTCCTTTAAGATTCACTTTATTTTTTCAACACATTATATATATCTTCAAAATCAATCAGCTTTGCCTGCACCTGACCGATTATGAAGGTTGTTGCCTTGTGTACTTCCTGAGTCTCCCAGGTATCTGCGTGCTCCATAGCGGCAGAGCATTCGGGAACAAAGAAGAGCTGCTTTCCTTTACCTATCATCTTTGATATTCCGAGATCTCTTGTGATAACGCACATATTTGATGCATAGCCCGTGTAGATAAGCTTTGTTATGCCCTCTTCATCGAGCTTTGCAAGGAACTTATCCTGCGGCCAATCGGAATGGTATAAAAGCTCAGCCTTTCCTGCATCCACAAGTTCCTGAAGTCCGGGAGTGATTTTTGTGTTGTATTTAAAGTTCGCAGGATCGTTTGTGAGAATTATTACCTTGTGTCCGCTCTCAGCTGCCGCCTGCATAAGCGGAAGAGTTGTTTTCTCTGTTACTGCGCCGAAATATTCGTTGAGATAATCGTCTGCCCAATCGCACCACGGGTCCATAACGATGAACGCAGTATCTGCCGTTGAGAAATCGATATCATAATAATACCAATCGTCACCGGTCTTTATCTTTGTTTCCGAAAGGTAGTCATATCCGCCCTCTTCGTTGATGTACCAATGTGAATAGGACTTCGTGCGAAGCTTATAGGTAAGCGTTCCGTCCTCTCCCTTTGTTACCTCGGGGTCGATCTCCGCGCCGTCATCGTCTACCCAAAGGTCAAAGCTTGCCATTGTTTCATCCTCCTCGATTTCTGCAGGCTGTGTGCAAGCCGCAAGTGCAAGCAACATAACTCCTGCAAGAAGAAATGCCATAATGCGTTTTTTCATTTTTAAAATCCTCCTTGTAAGATTTTATGTTATGGTATTTTTATTGTAATATAAACTTTTTGTTATTTCAACACAGTACTGTTACAAATTGGATGTTTTTTTGACAAATTTGAATTTTGATGCTATAATTTTTCCGAAAGGATTGAATTTGATATGACAACATTTCCTTTGGTAGAAAGAACAAGTTTTTTGGAGACTCGCCCGGCACGTGTTTCCATACAGTGCGCAAGGGAACGAAACTATCTGCATATGCACGGACACATACAGCTCTGCTATGTCCTTTCAGGCACACTAAGGCACATAATAAACGGAAAGGAATATATGCAGACTGCCAACTCCTGCGCTTTCATTCTTCCGTATATGCACCATATGACTGATCTGCTCAGATCCGAGGACACACCGATTATTGTTTTCATAACATTCAAATCCGACTTTCTCAATGATTACGGATATGACTTCTTCCCATATCTCGGTGAGCTCGCGCATTTTGAGGGGCGCTCTGTCCCTGTTCTCTATACATCTGAGGATGACACTGCAAGCGGTCTTGTCCGCAAAATGCTGAACGAATTTTCACTGGACCTCCCCCCTTCTGATGCTCTCGCTTCCGATATCGCTTCTCTTTTCCGTCTCGCCTGCGGTGAAAAGCAAAAAAAGCGTCCGACGCGCGCTGTGCAAAACCGCGTATGCGACATAGTCCGCGCGGCAGAATATATAAGCAAACATTTTACCGAAAAAATATCAATTGATGATGTTGCATGTCTTGTCAATATGTCAAGAAGCACATTCACCAAAAACTTCAAGACTGTCACCGGCAAAAGCTTTCAAGATTTTCTTGCTGCAGCAAGGTTAAAATCGGCAATGGGATATACTGTAAGTCACCCTAGAGCTTCTGCCGATGAAATCGCAAAGGGCTCAGGCCTTCACGACCGCACAAATATGATACGCGTATTCAAGCGCTATTTCGGAATGACACCCAATCAGGTCCAGGAGTATCTCGCGAACGGAATAGCGATGCCAAAAGGAAAAAGCAACGCGCTTTTGGAATGGCTGTATGAAGAGGAATAAATCTTTTTGTGTCAAAATCTAAATTTTCAGTAAAAAACACTTGACAAAACGCATCTTCATATGTATAATTTAATAGTTCGCTTCGAGATGTGGCTCAGTTTGGTAGAGCGCTGCGTTCGGGACGCAGAGGCCGCAGGTTCAAGTCCTGTCATCTCGACCATAAAAAAACACACCCAATCGGGTGTGCTTTTTTTATGCCTGAAAGGAGGACTTGAAATATTTGACAGGCTCTATACGTGTATGATATGATATTATCAGAATTCCCCAATCGGGTTTTACCGATAAATATTCATATTTTAAATCGGAGGTATGTGAAATGAAGAAAAAAGGTATGGTAAGAATAATACTCGGTGCTATTCTTGTCGGATTCCAGGTTCTCGGCATAATCGGTAATCTGCTGAATGAGGGCTATCTTATTCCGCCGATACAAGGTTCTGCCGGTTACAGCGCAGGATACATCCTCGGTTATTTCCTCTTTGGCATAATCGGCATTATCCTTCTTGCTTTCGGCATCAACGCCCGAAAAAAATCCATCAACGCCGCAAATGCTGCACAGTATCCTTCACCGAACGGTGGAACAGTCTTCACTGACAGCAACGATATGACAAACAAGCTCTGATAACACAAAAACCTTTGAAAGCTTCTTTCAAAGGTTTTCTGTATCTATCCGCAAAAACTTGACACTGTTTTCTCTGAGTGATACAATTATCAGGAAATTTATCCGCTTCGGAGGTTAATTATATGTCTGAAATTCTTAAAATTATCGAAGATTTCAAAGCCCCTTGCCCCTGCGGAACGAAGCATACAACAGCAGTCCGCGATATACGCATAGGCTCCGGTCTTGTGCATAAGGTCGGTGAAATTCTCAAAGAAAACGATTTTGAAAAAACACTTCTTCTCGTTGCCGACAAAAACACGCTCAAGGCGGCGGAGGGAATTGTCGAGAGTCTTTCGGGGTATGATGTCGAATATCACATATACGATACAATCCGCGTTGCCACAATGGACCACGTCCGCGAGCTCGAAGCAAAAATTGAAGGGCGCGACATATCCGTTCTGTCAGTCGGAACGGGCTCCGTCAACGACCCTTGCCGCCTCGCCGCGGCAAACAAGGGCAAGAAGCTCTGCATTTTTGCGACTGCACCTTCTATGGACGGCTTTGCATCGGACTCATCACCCATTGTCGATAAGGGCTTTAAGTTCAGCTATCCTGCAAAAAGCCCCGAGGTTATCATCGGCGACACGAAGATTCTCGCCGCGGCTCCGAGTGAGCTCAAATCAGCAGGCTTTGGCGATATGATTGCAAAATACGTCGCTATCATCGACTGGCGCGTATCCGAGCTTCTTACAAATGAGGTATGCTGCGACCGTGTCTGCGCACTGACGCGCGAAGCTGTTGATGAGCTTATGAGGCTCGCTGATAAAGTTTGCGAGAACGACGAGCACACAGCCGGAAAGATATTTGAGGCGCTCCTCAAGACAGGCATCGGAATGAGCTTTACTCACACCTCTCGCCCTGCAAGCGGAGCTGAGCACGTTATCTCGCATCTTCTCGAATGTGTCGAGCTTCGTGACGGAATTATCCCGAATTACCATGGCGATGACGTTGGCGTTGCAACGCTTACGATGCTCAAGTTCTATAATGAGCTTGCAGAGCACGAGGAGATTGACGCAGACTACGAAAATGTTGACTGGAACGAGATATATTCCTTCTTCGGCTCGATGGAAGACGATGCGCGCCGCGCAAATGAGCCGGATAACATCATCGACAAGGTAGACCCGAAGGAGCTCAAGGCGCGTTGGAGCGAAATCCGCGATATTATCCACAGTGTTCCGTCCTATGAGGAATGCTATGAGGCGATGAAAAAAGCAGGCTGTAAGCTGACGGTTGCAGACATCGGGAAAAACGAGGAGCTTTTCCGTCAGTGTACAAAATATTCCCCCTATATGCGAAGAAGGCTCACAATCCTACGTATGCAGGATATGATAAAAACGAAGTAAACAATAATGCAGGCATCGGAAAAATCCGATGCCTGCATTATTGTTTATTCTCCATAAAACACTTTCTTGAGATCGTCCGGGAGTTCGCAGGTTATATCTGCCTCCCCCTGCTCAAACGGAAGCTTCATATGCAATCTGTGTGAATGGAGAGCACATCTCTGATGAAGCAGAGGATGCTCTTTTCCATAGAGAAAATCACCGACGAGCGGATGGCCGAGATGCGCCATATGCACTCTTATCTGATGCGTTCTCCCCGTCATCGGAAGCACGCGCACAAGGCTCATCCCATTTCTTTTTTCGATAACCTCATATCTTGTGAGAGAGTAGTCTCCGTCATCGCGCACCTCGCGTTCAATGACTGAGCCATCCTTTCTTCCGATGGGCGCGCAGATCTCTCCGCTTTCCTGCTCCATTTCGCCCTCCACCACTGCAAGATATTCGCGATAGAATTCGCCGCTATGGAGAAGGCGCGCGGCAAATGTGTGCGAATAGGCGTTTTTTGCAACAGCCATAACTCCTGAAACGCCGCGGTCAAGCCTGTTTATCGGGCGAAAAACAAACTTCTCACCCTGATTTGTATAATACCACATAACGATGTTGCCGAGCGAAGTCGAAAAATGCCCGTGTGACGGATGCACAGCGAGATCGGCAGGCTTATCGAGGATTAATATATCCTCATTTTCAAAGCGTATGTCAAGCTTCCCCTCTGTCGGCACGACATTTGGTGAGCCCTTTTCCTCAGGCTCAATAATCACCTCAATGCTGTCCCCTTTATGGGCCACATCAATTGTATAAACGCTTTTTCCGTTAAGAATGATTCCGTTCTCAATCCTCTTCATCCGGCGCAGAAGCATCTCCGAAACACCGAACCTCTTTTTCAGAATTTCGGAAAGCCTTTTGCCGTCATCCTGCTCATCCGCAATATGATATAGCTTACGGTTCATTGAAACGGCTCCCTTCACGCCTTAAAAACGCACCTACAGGAGCTTTTCCAGGAAGCTTTACCCTTACTCTTATCTTTGCCTGACCTGCCGCTTCTATTTCCTCACCGTCAAGAGTTGTCATTTTTTCAAACACAACAACCTGCGGTGCGGCCTTCGGCTGCATCAGCTCATATTCCTTGTTTATCTCAAACTTGTTTTTCTGCTCGATAACAGCATTTCCTTCATCGTCACATTCCACGACAGTCGCAACAACATCCCAGGTGCGGATATAATTTGAGGTTTCCTGTCTTTGAATGTTCTTCTCGCCAAAGTAAAAGCCTGTGCAATACTGGCGGTGGCTGACCTTATCGGCTTCAACCGTCCAGAAGCCATCCCTCTTCCAGTTTTCAGGGTCTCTCACATATTCATCAATCGCAAGCCTGTATGCATTCGTCACAGCGGCACAATAATATGATGATTTGACTCTGCCCTCTATCTTGAAGCTGTCTATGCCTGCCGCCATAAGCTCGGGGATATATTCTATCATACACATATCCTTTGAATTGAATATGTGTGTGCTTCTTCCGTCCTCGACAACGGGAAAATATTCTCCCGGTCGCTTCTCTTCCATAAGGACATAGCTCCAGCGGCAGGGCTGAGCGCAGTTTCCGCGGTTTGCAGAGCGGCCTGCAAGGTAATCGGATATCATACACCTGCCCGAATATGCCATACACATAGCGCCGTGGACAAAAGCTTCAATCGCAAGCTCCTTCGGCTTTTTCTCCATAATCTCGCAGATTTCAGCAAGGCTTGCCTCACGGGCAAGACATATACGGTGTGCTCCCATCTCATACCAGGCTGTTGCCGCCTCCGAATTGAGAACGCTCGCCTGTGTGCTTATATGTATTTCCGCCTTCGGAGCATATTTCTGCACAAGGCGCATACACCCGAGATCCGCGACGATTATTCCGTCAACTCCGATGCCGCCAAGCATTTCTATATATGGCGGCAGAGCCTTTATATCTTGATTTCTCATCATTGTATTGCACGTCACATAGAGCTTCACCCCGTTTTTATGGGCAAGCTCTGTTGCCTGCGCAAGCTCTTCATCGGAGAAATTTCCCGACGCTGTGCGCATTCCGAACATCTCACCTGCGAGATATACGGCATCTGCTCCATAGAGAATTGCGGCGTGCAGTTTTTCCATATCCCCTGCAGGGGACAAAATTTCAGGTTTTTTCATAATATTCCTCACGGATTGATTTTTGGTGTTTTAAGGTGTTCTTCATAAGTTTTCGAGAACTTGTGTGTGCCGTCCTCCTGCAATGCGAAGAAGAGATAATCCGTATCGCTCGGATAAAGAGATGCCTCTATCGCATCGAGGCCAGGGTTTGCAATCGGCCCCGGCGGCAGACCCTTATATTTATATGTGTTATATTCGTTATCTATCTTCGTATCTGCGATGCTTATAATCTTTTTGCGCTCACCGAGAACATATTGCACCGTTGCGCAGGACTCAAGATAAGGATAGGTCTTGCTGCTGAGCCTGTTGTGGAATACAGACGAAATGTTTTCTCTGTCCTTTGCCGTCGCTTCACGCTCGACGATTGAAGCAAAGGTTATAAGCTCGTGAGTCGTAAAGCCGAGCTCCCTCGCCCGCTCTTTCATCTCATCATTGAATTTTATGTTGAAGTTATCGAGGAATTTTTTGATGACGCGCCCCGGTTCATCGTTTTTGTAAAACTCATATGTGTCCGGGAACATATATCCCTCGAGCCTGTTTGATTTACCGAGCGGTATTCCGTCGAGGAAGTCATAATCGAAATCCGTGTTTGCAACGGCATCCTCAAGCGCCGCCTTGTCGCACACGCCCTTTTCTGCGAGCAGCTCGACAATCTGGCTGACCTCATAGCCCTCCGGTATTGTAACCATAACCGTATTCAGAACGGCCTTCTTACTCGTCAGCCTTCGAAGAAGTGCGCGATAGTCCATATTGGAATTGACTTTATATTCGCCGCCCGGATATTCAACACCGCGCTTGCTGACTGTTGCAAAGAGCGTAAAAAGCACACGGTGCTCTATAACGTTGTTTTTCTTGAGTATTTTCGCGACCTCTCCGTGGCTTGCATCCTTCGGTATTTCTATCACCGTCTCATAGTCCGGGCGTGCAAGCGCGAGCAGCTCGTTTACCGACATGATTATCCAGGCCGAAAGCAGCATTGAGACACCAAGGATAAATGCTATGTAGATAAGCCCGAACGGATTTTTCTTTTTTCTGCGTTTTCTTGTTGCCATATCCCTTTTCACCTTACCTTTGTTTTTATGACACGTGCTTCTGTGACGATTATATCAACCTTTTCGTCATGCTCCTCACACGGCACTGTTTTCTCTGTATTCAACTCTCTTGCGAGCGCAATTCTTGCCGCATTCTCCGCGCGGCTGAGAAAGCGGTCATAATAGCCTCCGCCACGGCCGAGCCTCGTTCCGTCCTCTCCGAATGCAACACCCGGAACTATTATCAGCTCAAGCTCCTCAGGAGCAACTACCGGCAGCGTTGCCGCAGGCTCGGGGATTCCGTAGCGCCCCGATGAAAGGTCTTTTTCTGAGCTGATTCTGCGCGCATCCATCTGCCCCTTGCCAAAGCAAAGCGGCACACATACCTCCTTGCCGTCGGCAAGCATTTTATCGATAAGCCCCATAGTCTGAATTTCGTTGCCGACGCCGACATATGCAAACACGCGCTTTGCTGCAACATATTCGGAAAGAGAAAGAAAGCTCTCATATATTTTCTCTGTGTCTTTCGCGCTCAATGTGTTATCAGGCGAAGAAAGCTTCCCGAGCATCCTTTTGCGGAACTCTGCCTTATTCATAGCAGATTGCGCCCTTTATCTTTTCTGCCTCGTCTGCTCCGCGCAGAGCTGTGAGAATTTCAAAAGCGAAATCATAGGCATCGCCTGCAGCTCTGCCTGTTATGATATCCCTATCATTTGCAACGCCGAGACCTGAACGGAAATCCGCATTCACAAGCTCAGGGCTGCACGAAGGATAGCAGACGCCCTTCCTTCCGTCGAGAATTCCGAGGCGCGCAAGAATTATCGGAGCGGCGCAGATTGCGGATATTTTTATCCCTTTATCATATACCTCGCGCACAAGAGCCTTCACCGCATCGTTTTCCCAGAGATTGTCAACTCCCGGCTGCCCACCCGGAATAATCAGCATTTCCATATCGGAAAGCGATATATCGGAAAACACCTTATCCGCAACCACCGGCACACCGTGTGATGAGCTTATTGTTTTGGCAGACACTCCCACTGTCGCAACGTCCACACCGCCGCGGCGCAGAATATCGACAGGCGCAAGCGCCTCGCACATTTCAAAACCGTTTTCCAGAAGCAAATATACCATAGCTATATTCTCCTTTTCAGTTATGCATAAGATTGAGATATCTCAAAAATCCCTTTTTAAATATTTTCTCTGCTCTTTCACTTATGAGCCTTGCCGCACCGAGCGCGGTTTCCGCACCGCACGTTATGGCCGGGCACTGCTCTCCGAACGGCGATGTCGCATCGCCCGGGCAAAGCTCGCTTATTCCGCGTTCGCCGTCATATTCATAATACACGCAATAGCCGCCGTCGAAAAACAAGATACCGCCGCCGAGAAATTCAAACTCGTCCATAATTGTCTCCCAGCGCTCGCGCGTGCGGATCGGGTGTATCGTTTCCGCGCACATAGCCTCATACAGCGCATTGAGCTTTTCAATATCGCCCTTTCCTGCTTTTACCGTCTGCAGTTTCTCAAAAGGCTTGACAAGTTTTTTCGAAACGCTGAAAAGCTCTGTAAAGCCATACTTTTTATAAAAATCAAACAGACTCACGCTCTGAGGAATTATCACTGTGAAATCACAGCCTGAAGCCTCTGCCTCCAGAAGCTCTCCTGCAATGCCGCGGCTCCTGTATTTCTTTGCAGTTCCAACACCATAGATATATTTCGCGTGTAAAATCCCGTCAGGTGTTGCAAAATCATATGGAAAGGAATGTAGCATTGCGGCAACCTCTCCGCCTATTTCGCAGATGCGCGCACATTCCAATCTGAATATCCGCTTGAAAAAAAACTTTGAATACTCAACATCGCCCGGGAAGCATTCTATCCAAAGCTCCTGCATTGCTGCTATGTCGTTTTCCGTTGCGTTTCTGATTATCTTTTCCATATCACACCATATTTCGTGAGAAGCTCAACAGGATGATATGAGAGCTTTGCGTGGCGAAGCCCCGGGATGCCCATATCCTCCTCACGGTTTATATATTCAACATCTCCGCAGTTGTTTTCCGCGAACATCTTATTTATTGCCTGATATACGCCTTCATATGCATAATCACCCTTTTCGACCATAACATCAACCGTGTTATCGCTTATCTTGGCGCCGATGCAATATGCGCAGATTTCTCCGTCTATTCTGAGTATTCCTCCGCGCAGAGAAAAGCGTTCAAAAAATTCCAGCAGCTTTTCAATCGCCGTCGTCTCATATTCAAGAATGCTCTGCCCGTCTTTATCGGAAGCCATACCTATCCACTTTTTCTGGAATGCAAGCACCTCCCGAACGTCTGCGGCAGTCATATTCGAATATTCAAAGCGCCCCTCATATTTTTTGAGGAACTTGTTGACGTGATTGCGCTTCTGATGAAGCTTTTTCCCCGAAAGCGTTGCAAGGCTTTCACGCAGATAGATATAATCTGCACTGTTGCGGCGCTCTGTATATTCAAACTCGCCGGGAAACGCAGCCTCCAGCTCCTCGCGCATATGCTCTGTTACGGAATGGAAGCGGACACTTCTGCCTGCAGCACTTTCCGTCGCATAAATTTTTTCAAGGCCGGCCTTCATATCACCGCCGAGCGGAGGCAGATAGGAATACTCACAGCCCTTTCTTGAGCGGATGAACACGGTTTCTCCGTCTATACATATTTCTCCGCCATACAGATTACACCATGTATGCAGAATAATGAATGAGCTCTCTGTCGAATTATATCCTGTCTTTTTCATTATCGGAGAGGCAATCTCAAAATCATCGGCACGCACAGGTCGAAACTCTAACATTTTATTTCCCTTCTGTCAGCACACTTGAAATTTTATCATAAATCTCTGTGTGGATTTCTTCTATCGTCTTTATATTTTGATTTTCAGCGCAGGCTATTCTCAGCCACGAATATTTTTTTGCAAGCGCAGTTGCCGAAAGATAACATTTTTTCAGATATCCCTTGTCGCGCTCATGGATATCCTCTGATTCTCCTTCGCGCTTCTGCATCAGCCTTTCCGCACATTCGGGCGGCATATCGAGAAATATAACCGCATCCGGTTGAGGAAGCCCAAGCAGGTTATATTCAAAATCAAAAAGCCAGTCGCAGAATTTTTCGCGCTCGTCCTCAGGCAGTTTATTCGCCTGATAGATTGCGTTTGAGGTTGTGTAACGGTCAAGCAGGACCGTTCCGCCTTCCTCGAGATAGCTTTTCCACTCGCGCAGATATGACGCAACGCGGTCCACAGCAAAAAAGCTCGATGCGGCATATGCATTCACAGCGCTCACGTTCTCGCCGAACTCGCCGCCGAGATACATCCTCACAAGCGCAGACGAATCACTGTCATAACGCGGAAAGGCAACCTTCATAAAATCGACGCCCTCGCGCCTGAGCCTTTCGCACAAAAGCGCAAGCTGTGTTGATTTTCCCGAGCAATCCGTTCCCTCTATCGTAATAAGCTTACCGCGCATCATCTGTCCTTCTTTCTGAAGCTGTCAAAAATAACAGCAAACATATATTTCGGAAGCGCCATCATACGCCCGATTCTCTTCGGCTCCTTGAGAAGGCGATAGAACCATTCAAGGCCGAGCTTTATAAATATTTTCGGTGCGCGTTTGACAGTTCCTGCATAGGAATCGAGCGAGCCGCCGAGCCCGAGCATAAGGCGTACCTTTATCCTGTCGCGGTTTTCCGCCATCCACTTCTCCTGCTTCGGTGCACCGAGACATACAAAAAGAATATCCGCACCGCTTGCGTTTATCTCTGCGATTACATCCTCGTCGCTCTTGAAATACCCGTCGCGGATTCCGACAAAATTTATCCCCTCTATTTTCTCAGACACCTTTGCCGCCGCAAGATCCGCAACGCCGGGCTTTGCACCGAGGAAAAACACTCCTCTTCCGCTCTTTGCCGCATTCTCGAGAACCCTTATCCCGAGCTCAACCCCCGGCACCTTCGCCTTCACGGGTGTGCGATATATCTTTGAAGCATATACAACGCCCACACCGTCTGCAACGACGAGCTCGGCAGAATTCAGGATTTCTTTGAGCTCTTCATCCTTTGACGCCATATATCCTATCTCTGCATTCGGAGTAACGACCATATGGTTTTTCTCCTCACAGAGAAGCTCTTCGCAGAACTCTGCCGCTTCTTCGAGGGTGACGTTGTTATAGCCTACACCATAGATTGAAATTTTTTCGTGCATTTTATCCGATTCCCCTTTTTAAGGTACATACTTATCTATAGTATATAATAACACAGCAAAAGAAAAAAGTAAACAAAAAGGCTTTCATCCGAAAAAGCAAAAAAGCCTTCCCGGAAAGGAAGGCTTTCAGACTGTCGAAAAAGGCATGAGACCGCAAGCAGAGAAAATATATTGTAGGGGCGGATATTATCCGCCCGCAACTTTTGCGTTTGAATCAAAGTTTGACAAAATCCCTTGAAACATCGAGTTTCAAGGGATTTTCCGC
>JAFSIZ010000162.1 GCA_017439555.1 Oscillospiraceae bacterium
CGGCAATTCTGTCGAGCATAACAGCGCCTGCTCTGCCGTATTTTTCTTCACCGGTATAAAGATATGCAAACGAAAGATTTTCAATTGCATCCTTTATGTACTTTTGCCACAGACGGTAATTATAAAATGCAATGAATGGCTCGCATCGCTTTTCTACGGTGCCCGTTGCAAGAGTATATTCATATTCATACCCCCAGCCGTCATCCACCGCCCAGCGATCAACTTCTTCCGGTGCAACACCGAGCGAAGTTCCTACTTCACTGTAATACTCGTTTTTCAGATATCCCCTTCCGTAACCATAGTATCTGTTCCACTCATCACTTCCGCGGCCTTCCTGCGGCGCAATACATTCGCAGGAAGAGCCGCTTGCACAGACAAACTTTTCATGGTGCTTCTGCAGTGCCTGCATATAGCTCCAGTTTCCGTTCGAGGAAATTCCGAGCTCATAAAAGCTTCCAAAATCATTCGATGGGAAAAGACGCTTGCACTCAGGACACTGAATTTTCCACGGACGTGCAAAAATATCCATTATAAACGGCTGTGTTGTTCCGTGACCGAGCTTATTAAGCTGAGCGTCGCAATAAACACAGGTATACTGCCCTGTATCATTTTTTCGGAACGCCACCGTGTTTGAACGCGGAAGCTCCTGAGAGGTTATAAGGTTATACAACGTATCTATCCCGTTAAGAAGAAGCTTATCCGCCTCTTCAACAACATCATCCCGCTCTTTTTTTGCCCAGTCAAAGCGCTTGAAGTTGCTTACAGCATTGTTTATCATTTCTTCGGAATAAAAGCTTCGACGTGTTTTTCCGGAGCCTACTATAACCTGATAAATATCAGAAAATTCTGTTCCTGCATATGTTACGGTAACCTTGATTCTACCAGTGCCGTTTCCCACTGCAGTAACCGTTCCGTCCTCAGAAACAGTTAGAACATCTTCCGTGAGGCTTTCAAAACTCATAACTGAATTCTCCGTGTAGTCAGAAAGCTCAGCCTCCCACGATATAATACTCTTATCAAGTGTAAAAGTATCGCCGATATTTATTGCGCGGTCACTTTCAGTGACGATGGAAATGACGGGGCTTGCTCCGCTGAATGATATATCATTCACATATATGTATCTACTTTTCGGACCCGGGGCTTCTGTTTTTACAAATACAATAAGATGCTCTCCGGCATAGTCAGCATAGGCATAATCCAGAACATCAGTTCTGTAAGCGCCCTCATTGACTGCCGATGCAATATCCGGATCGTAATTCTCAAAGCCCCCCACTTTATATGCATCGGTAAGATAATCCTCTACCTTTTCTCCGTCACCCGGAACAGGGATAAGATACACCGCACCGTTTGCACACGGAGCCGCGGCGCTGTGATTTAAAACCGTACGGTAACGACCCGCTGCCGGCACATTGATTTTAAACGCACACCAATCGTCAAGCCCCATATCAAAGCGCAGATAGTCTCCGTTGCCCTGTAAAAACGCCTTGCAGTCGTGCTTCTTCACGCTGTCGCCGTACCAGCTCCAGCCATCTGTATACTCGGCGGTAATCCCATCACCTGTTTCAAAGCCGGCGATGTCATTTTTTGCATTTGCCAGCCTATTCTTATCCGTTGTCGCTGTATCGTAATACGGATTAGGATCTCTATAATATCCGGGGTTTACCCATGTTGAGAGCCTTTCGTCAAGAGTTGCCTTAACCGATGCTCCGGAATTTTTCTCGTTTATAACGCGTACCGAACCAACAGCTTCACATTCATTTCCGTCTGCAACAAGTTTTGCGGATATTTTTGCGTTGCCGGCCTTGCTGCCTGCGGTTACAGTCATTGAAGCCGCATCAACTGTTGCTATTTCCTCATCAGATGAGCTCATTTCTTTTATTTCTGAGACAGAAAGCTCCTTGCCGTTGCTGTCCGTAACCGTGAGGGCAGTTGTTTCTCCTGCTGTTATGCGTGCCTTCTCCGGCACAAGTGAGTTTTTAGTGCTCGGCATAGCTGTCCATTCAAGCGAGAACTGCTTGAACGACATATAAAAACGAGTTTTTGTACTGTCTGTTTTACTGCCGCTGCCCGTGCAGTAAATAAGTAAAATATGTTTTCCTTTTTCGAGATAAAGCTGCGTTTTTGTTTGCGCGGATGATTTTACGGAATAATCCACGCCGGAGGCGATTTTAGTTCCTGTTGAAATTGCGGATGTTATATCTGATAAATTTGTGCTGTAAGGAAGCAGATAAACATCGCCAACCATACCTGCACCGCCTTGGTTGTACGGCTCATATTTTGAAGTGTAAAGACCATCCTTCTCTAGCTCTATATCCAGAGCAATCCATGAGCCAACGCTCTCGGACGGAGTTGTCTGCAGATATATGTCAAACCGGGGTGTTTTTCTTATTAACGCATTATAAACATTACTATCTGCTTTATATGCAGCTATTGTATCGTCTTCAAATGTCAATGACTTTATTTTTGCTTTATCAGCAGTAGCATCATAAGCAGCAGGGTTTATTGAATAATGCTTTGCATAGCTTAGTTCGTATATATAACTCTCATCTTCTGCTCCGGCGGAAAGCGTGCCTGCCGGAAGCAGCGACAGTAGCATACATATTGAGAGAATAAATGAAATGAGACGTTTATTCATAGTTTTTCTCCTGTTTTTTAGTCGTGAAGGACAAGGGCATCTGCCCTTGCCCTTCGTAAGGAATGTTATTTATCGTAAATTACCGTGCCGTCGGAAAGAATTGCGTAGCCTTTAACATTTGCGTCAACAACACCATTAATATCATTTACAGCCGTAAACTGTGCTGCATCGGTTGTCATTGCAACGCGCTTTGTTCCAAACTGAATTCCCTTTTCAACTGCATCGCCAAGACCTACAAACTCTGCCATATATGCAGTGCGATTATCAACAACGCCCATCGTGCTGAGGATGATGCTGAATTTATTTCCGGTGAATACCGGCTCTTCATCGGCAAATACAGCCGTAATTGTACAGGACTCCCAAGCGCTGAAGGTGTATTCTTTATCAAGGCTTATAATTTTTGCCGTGCCACCTACAGGAGTTTTTGTCCAGCACTTGAACACCATACCGTCCGGAACGGTTGCCGTGCAGGTTACTTTCTGACCGTAGGTGTAGTTGCCTGTACCTAAGCCGCCTTCAACATCAATTGCGAATGTTTCTGTAGGTTCACCATACTTTGCAACGAACATAAGGTTCTCTGTCGGTGCGGGTGCGCCTGCTGCAAACTCTTCGTCTGTGCCGTACTGCACCCAAGCAGAAGCAGTTCCATATCCCGTCATTGACGGAAGCGACGGCATTTTGCCATCATCTGTTATATTAACACCCGTGAGAAGCTGACCGTTTGCGTTATAGAAGCTTTCGTCCGAAACGGTTGCGCCGGCTTCCGGCTCGTAAACTGCAACAAGATTTGTTGTTTCTGTTGTCGGCATAAACTTAACAGTTGCATTCCTTGTTACAATCAGCTTTTCATCGGTAAGCGCCTTTGCCCAGTAGCGGAAAATATGTCCTTCTTTTTCCGGTGCTGTGTAGCTGTACTGTGTTCCGAGATCAACATCAGTATCCGCTCTGAGAAGCGTCGTTTCATTCATTTCTACTGTACCGCCTACAACTGCGGAATAGAAGTTCGCCTTTGTCTTAGCTTCTGTAAATGCTTTATTATCATCCTCGGTATATCCGTTTTCACCGGTAAATTCGTTTGTGAAATCTTCATCCTCTTCGGGTGCTGTTACAGTGAGCTTTGCACCGACTGTGCTGCCATATGTGCCGTCGGTAAGCATTGCGGTAATTTCAGTAGTTCCCGGGCCTACCGCAGTTATATTCCCATCATAGTCAACAGTAGCGACATTCTTATTGGAGCTTTCAAATGTGATGATGCTTTCATCTTCGACGAGGGTTTTGGTGTGCTTAATGCTTTTTGTGGAATTAACGCCGTCTGCAAGCTTGTATATCATTGCGCTTGCCCTTGCCGGGGCATCATTCATTATAAGCTCCGCCTTATCAAGCTCAACTGTTCCTGTATATATTGGGGTGTCTGTTCCCCCTGCTCCATAATATTTAGTGTTAGTATTCCCCGCTCCTGCAGTTGAAAGAATTAAGTACGCTGGGGTCTGAGCCCATCCTGTTTTATTTGTGCCTACAGCATCAAAAATGACTATGTATTCACCCTCATTTAACTGTAGCGCGGTTGTTGTAACAAACTCACGCGCAACTCCTTGCGAAGATGAATTATAATCAATTACATTGGAATTAAGCTTGATAGCTTCATGCTTTGCCTGCTGTATATTGTCATTTGACAAAGAGGTGTACTTTGTTGCATCTAAAAGATACACGTTTCCGTAACCATACTCATCGCTTTTCATGCAATATTTCATGTAAATGAAAGTATAATTATTTTTCACAGGAACTCTTATCTTAATGGCATACCATGTATTATCTGATGTAGTTTTTAATTCCGAACGTGCCGATTGTACTTGCCCAGTTACACCTTCAGCAGAAGCCATTCCCACCCAAAGTCCCTTCGTTTGAGCATATGTTGTTTGCATTGTATCTGCTTTTGCTGTTGCACCAGACCCTGTCCCAAAATCATAAATAATCCTATATTCCGCGTTAACCGTCTCCGCGCCGGCGGAAATTACCATACTCGGCAGCATTGCTGCTACCATACATATTGCTATTGCGAGAGATAATATTTTTTTCTTCATTGTCAATCTCCTCCAAAAAATATAAAATTTATATATGTAAATTTCCGTTTCCGGAAAGTTTCTTTTATATTTCGCCTATTTCGCGCATTATCTCTTCAACCTTTTTGCCGGCCACCTCCGAAAGCGCCGGTTCAAAGTCAAGATTGCAGTTCCCTTCTATTCCGAGAAGGTTAAGACTCTTTGTAAGGCACGGGTTGATGCCTGCCGTGATATAATAATCGCGAAGCTTAAGTATTTTCTGCAGTGCTTCGTTTGCAGCCTTTACATCGCCTGCGATAAACGCATCTGCAACAATTTTTGCGTTCTTCGGAGTTGCACAAAACATTCCCTCAAGGAACTTATCCACGCCGAGCGCCGCCGCAGACGCATACAAATCCGAATGACTGTAAAGCACCTCAAAATCAGGAAGGTTTGCCTTTATGTATCTCACATGTGATATATCCGCAGTCTTTATTCCCTTGATATTCGGATGCTTTGCAAGAACAGCAAGGTCTGCATTCGTTATCATATTGTTTGTGACAGACGGCTGATTGTAGAGGTATATCGGAAATTCCGACTTATCTGCAATCTGCGTAAAGAAATTTACAAGAAGCTCTCCCTCACACGGGAAGAAAAACGGAGTTGTTAGCACAACGCCGGTGAGATCGCAGCCCTTTAAAGCCTCGATTCTGTCAAGAACTCTTGCGACAGAGTTATCCATTGCACCGATAAGAAGCGA
>JAFSIZ010000163.1 GCA_017439555.1 Oscillospiraceae bacterium
GCGGAAAATCCCTTGAAACTCGATGTTTCAAGGGATTTTGTCAAACTTTGATTCAAACGCAAAAGTTGCGGGCGGATAATATCCGCCCCTACAATATATTTTCTCTGCTTGCGGTCTCATGCCTTTTTCGACAGTCTGAAACGGTTTGCCGAAGGGCAAACCGTTTTTTGTCATATCAGAACCTTTGCTATAGCTTTTTTAACTTTTACGCCCTCTCCGAGCTTAACTCCGGGATTGTGTACATCCTGCGGAAAGAAAATAGCAAAATCTCCTTCGCCGGCTTCGATGTGAGTTCTCAATCCGTTGCAGCTATAGAGCGCGGCATCGATTTTTTCGTCAAAAGCCTGCGTGACCTCGCACTCGCATTCCATTGCACAGTTGAACGCCTCTTTGCCTTCGATTATATATTGAATATCAATATATCGGCCGTGAGCTTCATATATGCCTTTGTTCTCGCCAAGCTCATATTCCGAAACGTTTACGAAAAGATTATCTCCGTCAAGCTCATAACGCCCGGGAGCAAGATTTTCGCGCTCGACTTTTTCGATGAATTCAAATGCTGCGCGGAAACGCGGATGTACGCCATAGTAAAGCTCTTTGTTCTTCTTATTGTCTATTATCATTTCTGATTTCTCCTTTAAACTATCTTGGGTATTAATTATAAGGACTATTTTTCAATCTGTCAACACTAAAAAAGAAAAACTCAACCTTACGCGATATATTATCCGGCATCAGCAATCTTTCATTTTCTTTTCATACGCGGTAATAAATGATTCGCATTCTTCGAGCGGAAGCGCTTTTGAATAATACCATCCCTGAATGAAATCACAATCGGAATTTGATACGAGTTCGTTTTGCTCTTCGGTTTCAACGCCCTCGCATATTACCTTGATATTGAGCCTGTGTGCAAGAGCAATCATACCGGCAAATAAATTCTTGCCCTTTCTGGCTTCGGTTTTAAGCAATATATCACGATCGATTTTCACAACATCAATGGGATAGTCGCATAGGTTTGCAAGTGAGGTATATCCGCTTCCCAGATCGTCGAGATAAACTCTGAAGCCGAGCGTTTTGCAGCGCATAACGTTTCGTGTGGCAGTTTCACGGTTCTTTTCAATAGCATCCTCAGTGATTTCTATGGCTATTTTGGATTTGTCGAATGAATAGCTGTTTGAAATCATAATAAGCTTATCGATAAAGCTGTCCTCCGAAAGGGTTATTCTTGTAAAGTTGCAGGACAGCGCGATGTTTTCGAAAGCAGTACCGCGCCATTTTTCAAGCTGGCGGCAGGCAAGCTCAAACATATAAAAATCGTGCTTGCTGATAAGCCCGGCGCTTTCCATATTGGCAATATATTTGGCAGGGGAGATAAGGCCTTTTTTCGGGCTGTCCCATCTTGAAAGAGCTTCTCCGGAAACGATTTTTTTCGTTTTGTTGTCCACAATAAACTGCAGATACATCTTGAATTCATTATGTTCAAAGCCGTTCAAGATGCTCTCTGTCATTTTCTTTTCTTCCTGAATACTGTTCATTGCATGAACATCGCAGCAGATGAGCTGCTTTTCTGTGCCGAATATTTCATTACAGTTCTTTCTCAGGTTAAACAGCAGAATTTCGCAATTCCTGTCTGAAGCTGTCAGGTGATACATAGATGCATGGAAAACGAGTTTGCTTCCTTTTCCGCTTGTATCCTCAAAGCTGTTTAATTTCTTCATGATCTCCATAAGTCGCTTCCGGGCGTCTTCATCATTGGTGGATTGGAATGCAAATGCAAAACCGTTTTCTGTTATTCGCGCAGGTATTTCCCTCTCTCCGGTGTTTTCCGATAATACCACAGAGGTGTATTTTAATACCTCATCGAAAGAGCTGTCGCCGTGATAAGAGCGAAGATAGCTGCTGTCAAGAATGATATATGCAATATAATAAAGGCTTCTGGAAATGTCACTTATGGTATATCTGAAATGATGCTTGAAAAATTGAAGATTTCCCATTCCGGTTTCGGGATCTGTAAGTTTTTCAGCTTCATTTTCCCTTTTAATCTTCTTGATACGGATGAGAAGTATCACTATGAAGACGATAAGCAGCAAAGAAAACACGAGTGCGCCTGCCGGCAACAGATAATCAGGCTTTGCACTTTCGGCTGCATAAGATAAAAACATAGCGTTTTTTTTGTCTGCAGAGATTTCTCCTGCCGCTGTTTTTATTTTTGCAATCATATCATCATTGGCAAGCTTCGTGAAGACAAGACCGTATTTTTTTATTTTACCTTCGTGTTCATAGGAAACAAGCTCCAGATAGTCTTTTGAGTAAGAGGGGATATCGTTTGACGAGGACACGACATCAACCTGTGAATTTTCAGCCAGAATGTTTTTATCCCTTTTATCACCGTTGATATACACAAAGTCAATGCCTGTGCGTGCAGAAATCTCTGCCAGTATCTGAGGGATAATGCCTTCATATTTTTCGGTTTCTTCATCATAATATTCAAGCGGATACAGATCCGGGCTTCCTGCGACATATACATAGTCTGCAAAGCCTTCTGTTTTTTGTGTGGTTATAACTTCGGCAAAAACCGGGTTTATTGCAAAGGCAAGTATTGCCGCAAGAACTACGATAAATTTTTTCACGCGCTTTATCACCTCGATATAATCAGATGTTCATTTTCTTTCTTTCGATTCGTCCCCAGTCGAGTTTTTTCTTTTTGTATCCTTTAAAAGCGGTCAGGCGAACGAATGCCATGATGAATCTGAGCGTTGTAACCTCGAAAAAGCAAAGCATAATTGCTTTTATGCACTCTTTGAATTTAACAGTCAGGTCAATGGTCTGTATTCTTGAGAAGAATGCTGTGAGCGTCAATATGGAATTATATGTCGCATAAATAAGCATAAACAGCAACATAAACGGCAGATTCAGAAGATCGATGAAATATGCGGCGACCATTGTGAATACGCCGAATACCTCAATGAACGGAGAAAGCAACTCATATAACAGGAAATATATATATGATATAAAGCCGACTGCTCCGTATTTTGGGTTTGCCATCATTTTTCTGTGTTTCCACATAGTCTGGAAAAGGCCGAGATGCCAGCGCTTTCTTTGCTTCTTGAGATCTCCGAGCCTCTCGGGCACCTGTGTCCAGCAAACAGCATCTGTGGCATATTTGATTGAATAGGGGATCTGGTTTGTAAGGCAATAGGAGTGGAGCTTTACGACAAGCTCCATATCTTCGCCCATAGTGCCGTGGTCATAGCCGCCTGCGGCGATGACCGTTTCTTTTTTGAACATTCCGAAAGCTCCTGATATAATGAGAGAGCCGTTGAACTTGTCAAACAATATTCTTGATGCAAGAAATGAACGGTCATATTCCAGCAGCTGCATACACGCCAGAATGTTTTTCGGAAGCCGGTATTTGACAACCTTGCCTTCGAAAAGGTCAACATCGTTGGACGGACGGACCGTTCCACCGACAGCGACCACATTTTCTTCCTCGAGAACAGGCACAACCAGTTTTTTGAGCGAATCATACTGAAGGACGGAATCTGCATCCATACAGATAAAATACGGATACTGAGCGGCATTTATTCCCATATTTAGAGCATCCGCCTTTCCACCGTTTTTCTTGCGGATAAGGGTCAGCGGAACCTTCTGCTCATATGATTCATAAATAAACTCCTCAGGCTGACACTCTATGCTGCGGTGTAGCGGCCTTCTGACAGGATGCATATTATATGCATCAATCAGCTGCTGCGAGGTTGTGTCCTTTGAGCCATCATCAACCACAACGATTTCATATAGCTTATAGTCGAGTGTGAGCAAGGATTTTACCGTCTGCACAACGGTTACCTCTTCGTTATAGGCAGGAACAACGATTGTTATCGGCACAAAATAGTTTTCGGTAAACTTGTTCATCATCTTGTCCTGCATCTTTTTGTGATAGAGGGTTGTTGCGCCGATTACAACAGATAAAAACAGAAATGTGGAATAACCGATCAGATATACGATGAAAAGAACGCCGATACTATCAAATATAAGCTTGATTGTTTCCATATCCATTATGCGTTCACCGTCTCTTCCTCTGAGTTTCTTCTGTCAAGACGGTATCTCATAATTTCGCGGGCGAATCTGTCGTTTCCGTCAAAAACACTTATCAGATCGTGATATGTATACCCGAGCTTTTCGCAGGAAATTGCGCTGTTCTGCCTGACGTGCCAGCTTGAACTCGAAAGGTTTTTAACCAGAATCCTGAAGGTCACATCACCGGGATATGATTTCAGCGCTGATGTGGCAATAGCCTGATATTCCCAGGTTCTGCCGGCCTCATTTTCGGCAAGCTCATATATGATGGGTCTTGCCTCTTCGACCGGGAATTTCTCAAAATAACGAATAGCCGAAAAGCGTATTTCGAGATTTTCGTTTTCGTTTTTCAGAAAGAAAAGCATCTGGGCATCACATCTGATGTTTCCGAATCTGAAATAGTTGAGAATGTTTACTCTCATCTGTGTGGAAAAGTCCTTGAAGCTTTCAAAAAGCTTATCCTTTAAAATGTTCTTATCACCATTATAGAACATCAGACCGTCGCAGATGAGCTTCGGATGGTGAAAAGACAGGTTTTTGTCTATGATTTTCAAAGCGGAAACGACTGTATCCGGGCGTCCCATACTGTAAAGTGCCTTCAACGTGTTCTCTCTGCAATAAATATTGACGGATCTTAAAAGGTCGAGCAGAGCGCCTGTCAGCCTTTCGCTCTCAAAATGCTTCAAGATGTTATATTTGTGGAGTATGTGAGGGAAATATGCAATTTTAAGGGTGTCCTTCCTTATATAACGATGAGTTAGATATTCGAACACGGAAAAGGTTTCAACCAGATATTTCTGAGTTATGTCAGGCTCTCTTTCGAAAATGCTCTCAAGTGCCTTGTCGAATGTTGTAATTCCGGCTGTTCTGTCGAGCTTTTTGCAAAGGAACTTTTTGTGCTTTTCAGAAACGGCGGCGCCGTTTCTGAGATTTTCGATTTCGCCAAGAATAATTTTTTCGAATTTTCTGGAATTGGAAGCAACTGATTTTTCTCTGTGATGCAAAATGAAAGCATAAACGATGTTATACGCAATCATACTGACGCAGATTGCAATATAAACATATATCATAAGCTCGATTTTCACTTTGGTCACCTGCTTTCTGCCTTCCATAAATCCTGCATTATATAATATGAGCTTTTCAGCCTTTCGTGATATGTCACTTTGTTTCGCCAACCGCGGAGCTTGATAGGGGAAAGTTCAATTCTGTCAATGCCCATACCTATTCCGGCATATATGCTGTTGATACTTATATATTCAATTCCATAGTTTCCGTCATAATAATCATCGTGGATTTCCATTTTTGAAGGATCGGCAAAATTCATAAGCTGCCACGGAAGCTTGAGCTCGATATAATCTCCGCTTCTGCAAAAATCCGCAAGAGAATTGAATTCTGCACTTTCCGGGTTTGCATTGCCGTAAAAAAGATGCCCGGTTTCATAGCTTTCGGCAGATGCCTCTTTTATCTCGAGGGCAGCCGGTATCGATGTGCGGAGTATCAGATCAATCTTTACAAATTTCGGAGAATTCTTTTGCGGAATATTCTTTTTGAAATATGTGTCGAATTTATAGATATCCTTTGAATAAGTCGAGCGAAGAGCGTCATATCGCTCCTGTGCCATAATGCGGCTGTTGTCTTTTCCGTTCAATACAATTACAAAATCTGCATCTCTGTCGAACTTTATATTGAAATTTTCACAATAGTTGCTGCCGCTTTTCGGCGTGATATCGAGGGGAATATAGATTGTTTCCTTTTCAAAATCCAGTCCGTCCTTCTTTATGAGGAAATACATAAACTTCTCATCGTATTTTACTGAGAGCTCCTGAGAACCGGATATGATTTTGTCTTTTTCTGTCCATTCAGAAATATCGCCGTCAACATAACATACAGATTTTTTCTCACCGGGATCAAAGGACAACAGACCGAAATACTGTTCGTTTGTCTGATAGTCAGACCAATATGCCGTTCTTGTCAGATTCACGGCGTGCATTGTGTTCCAGGTTCTCTTGAACCATTCATCCTGCCACGTGAATACACATCCGCCGTTGCAGCCTGTGGCTTTGATATCCTTCCAACAGTCAATAAGAGCCTGACCCTGCATCTGTTCTGAGGTGTTGCCCTGGTTTCTTCCGGTGTCTTTGTCAACCTGCGCCATACCTCTGCCTGTGGATACTCCGAATTCCGATATTACAACCGGAAGTGTGTGATGATTATTGAGCATCTGCAGATATGTCCGATATGAATTTGTTCTTCCGAGCTCATCTCGGAAAGCCTCCTTTGAGCTGATTCCGAAAATGGACCAATCGTCGACTAAAGACAGATAATACGGATAATAGGGGTAAACGTGATAGGACGCAAATTGGCCGGGGATGAAACTGTCGGTGGTCTTTATATGCTCCACATCGACACGTGCGCATTTCATAAAGAAATCTTTGACTACTTGAGGATACTCAAAGGGATCGGTTGTCGGCCAATTGGAAAATGCGACGAGCCTTTGATCAGAATAGCGCCCTGTTTCATATTCGATAACTTTATCGCCGACCATAGTGAGCATTGTTTCAAACGGTGAGGCAGCTTCTGAAGTATACATATACTTGCCGTGATATGAAGAAAAGCCCTCCTGACCGTCATACAGATCGTCTGTATAGGCAACGGTTGAATCGTCCCATTCAACACCGAGAATATAGCCGATGACCCAATCGGAAATATCCTTATTATATGTGCCGTGGCCTGCGCTTGCCACTCTTCCGAGATTAAGCTTTCTGTTGCCGTGGATGACATCGACCATTATCTTGCTGTTTTCCAGAAATGTATCGTAAAATTCTTTGTTGTATGCATCTCTGTGTGAATTCAGGATATAGTCATTGACCCATACTCCGTGGATCATATAAAGGGGAGTGGGGTTGTTTTCGTTGTATTCGTAAAAAGCATCATAAAAGGTATCATTCTGGATGGTATATATACGTATGGTATTTGCGCCCATATCCTGTATGTAGCCAAACCATCTTAAATATGTTTCTTTGTCAATTGCAAATGAAGTCGCCCACTCTCCGGGGATACCGGAGCCGAGGTTTACGCCTTTGATTTCAAACGGAACGAAGGCGCCGTTCTTTTCCATATAGATTTCTCCGTCGCGGGCTTTCATAAAATATTCCACAGGTTCTTTTTTTCCGAAATCAAAATAAATTCCTTCGTGGAAATAAATCCAGTCAAACGCAAGAAGTACAAGTATGATGGCTGATATTGTGATTATATATTTCTTCAAAACCTGTACCTCCTTGTCGTTTAATCTGATACTTCATTATATTTCTTGGTTTTTGATTCAGCGCTGTTCTGACGAAGTGATTCGATGTTTTCGTCCATAAATGCTATTCTTTCGGTCAGAAAGGCCTTCATCCGTGTGATTGCTTCATTATAAGTTCTGGGGTTTCTGTCGGCAGGATGCATAAGGTCGTATTCCGCCGAAAAGGTGTATCCCCATTTTCCATAGTTTCTGTCTATGGCAGGACCGAGATATTCTATGGTGTCATCGATAAAACCAAATAAATACTCTTCGCTGAAAACTGTTTCTCTGAGCTCGTAATATCTTTCGACAACTCTGTCTGTGAAATCCTTGTCCATAAAGAGCATTTGGAACCAGAGCTTTGAGTTCAGCATAAAATCGTCGGTCGGCATTGCGCTTTCCTGATATGCGTCAAAGGCAGAGTTGAAATCCCACACGCACATTTTGTATTTTCCGTCTATGTCCTTGTATATATAAGTTGAGAGATTGCCGGCATCATAGTTGCAGGTCAATTCGTTGATTAAAAAATAATCGACGAATGAATCCATATCAATATAATTCTTATAGCCGTATTTCTGATTGTTATAATCATAGGAATAGAGCGTCTTTTCAAATAATGAGAACTCGTTCTTTATTGCTTCCTTAAGCTCAGAAGTCATATTTCTTGTTCCGGGATAGACAAGCTCGTGTTGATTTTTTGCTCTTGTGGTATAATTCGTAAAAGGATATATTTTGTTTTCTTCCTCGGTATCGCCCCAGTCAAGGCGAAGTGCATAGCCTGAAAAAGTATTATCCTTTTTGTTTACCTCAAGCGACAGCCTTGCACCTTCCTTGCCTGATGTAACCGTTTCCAGTGCGAGGTAAAGCCCTCTGTATTCACCGTTTAATATGAGCTCAAAAAAACGCACGTTAGGGCTGTATTCCATAATTTCGCCGGCGATGTTATAACACATATAATTGCGGATAAGGGATTTGTCGAGGAACGGGCCGTGGAGCGCCCATTCGTGGTGTGCATCCATCCCGAGAAATTCCTGAGCATTATTTGTGCCGTCTGCGTTTATGAATCTTATAAAATAGTTTGCTTTTTCAAATCTTCTCGAAGAGTGGCCGCGAACCCTGATCATTATATCTCCCATATTTTGAGGAATATCGGTCAGGTGGTTGTATTCCTTTTCGTTATCAACGACATCGAGCGTTGCCTTTATCGTTGTTGTGCCATCAGCTGCGAGCGTGTAGCCTGTAATCGCAAAGTTTTCATCGTATATGGGCTTTCCGGGAATTTCTGTTCCGTTTGTGTTGATTTTTACAATCGGCAGATGTGAACAAAGCTCGCTGCTTGTGTGGTTTGAACAAGGCACTTTTTCCTCTGCCATTATGTGCTCTATATATCTTGTGCCATTGTCCTCCGGCATTGTCCTGCTGATTAACGTCACAGCTATAAGCACCAGGGCCAATACCAATAAGCCTGCTATTTTGTATTTCAACCCTGTCGCCTCCTAAAATCAGTTTGAAATCTCGTCGTTCTGCATTACGGTATTTACATATTCGATGTTGCCTATCTTATAAAGCTCGTCGCAAATGCCGATGTTGTTTTTTCTTTCAGCCTTAGTGAGCATTTTTGCGGTAATTTCATATATGAATTCGATGGATTCCTGTGTCGAGTTCTTTACTCTCAGCGATGCCTTTGCACCGAAGAATTTATACATAACCGCCTGAATTTGAGCTTCTTTTGTATGTGCGCCGCGAATAATCACGAGCATACGGTTGTTGTTTTTGACAGCACCGAAAACGAGAAGAAGAAGGAATACGAAACCGCTTCCGATGCCTGCAACCATATAATCGCCGACGCCGCAACAGATACCGACAATAATCGTCCAGAATATGTAAACGGTATCTCTTGAGTCTTTGATTGCCGTTCTGAAACGGACGATGGAAAGCGCACCGACCATACCGAGCGACAGCGCCACGTTATTACCGATAACCGTCATAACCATTGAAGTGAGAACGGTTAGAACAACGAGGGAAACGTTGAATTTTTTGCTGTAAATCGTTCCTCTGTGTGAAATCATATAGGATACAAAAATCAACAGCCCCAAAATTCCGGAAACTATGATGTTTGCTGCAATCTGCTCCCAGGTGAGAGTGGATTGCTCCTTGATAAGATTGAAAATCTGGCTCCTCATACTGACGTTCTCCTTTATAATTATATTTCTGCATAGCTCTGCTGTCTGGCCAATGCATATTTGCTTACTGACAGCTCGCTTTTGTTGATGCTGTTGATGAATTGCCTTATATAGTCGAGTAAAAAACCGTTGAATTTTACTTCCAGCACAACGTTGAATTTATCAAGCACAGGATACATCGCAAGGTTTTCTGAAAATAAATCAAAATTCGTTTCTGTTGCAACAATGTTGTTGTCGAATGTAATCCTGATCTTGTTTTCTTTTGCTATATATGCCTTTCTGTTATACTGCACAATGGTCTTGGGGCGATAACATCTGTAATGCATAAGACCATAGCATTCCTTGGCAAAATCATCCTCATATCCAAGCAAGACCTCATAGCGCCCGGCAATCAAAGCCTCGGCATCCTCCTTTGCCATACGAAGAGAACGCTTCAGCTGTGCTGCGCCCTGTTTCTGTTTCATTTCAAGCATTGCAAAATCGTGGCGCGGATTATAGATGCGGAGGCGGATTTTGCGCCTCGTTTCAACCCCTTCAAGCTTTTCAAAAAAATCGTCATCGTATATTGTGTCAAAATATAATGACCTGATTATATATCCGTCAATACCGTTATGCTCGTCCTGAATCATAAGGCTGTCGAGAAAGTGTGATTTGTTGCGGAATTCATAGAGGCTTATCAAAAATTTCTTTTCTTCTCGCGTTACAACATTCATAAGGTTCCTCCATACAAAATAAAGCTGCAACAATAGAAAGCCCTGAAAGACTCTTACCGTTGCAGCTGGACTGGCATAGTTTGACCGAAGTGCTAACCTTAGCCTCTTTGCTTTGCGTCGCCGGTTTTCACCGGTTTTGCCGAATATTTAACTTGAAATATTATACCATCATAAATTGGTCTTGTCAAATTAATCTTTCGCAAAAACCCAAAGTGTTTCGCCTGCAGAGTCATCACTATTCAAACTGTAGATGCTGAGTATTACGGTTTCGCTGTTGGTCTTTTTGTATGTGATTTTAGGAACCTTTCCTTCTGAAATCTGGCGCTTCAATGCGTCGTAATTGAGGAAGCTCATAATTGCCCTGTGGAAATCAGAATCAACCGATTCCTCAATATACTTTGCGAGAAGCTTTGAAAAGTGTTCCTCGTTTTCGTTATAGCCTAAATACGCAGGCATTAAAATTCTGTGAGCCCTGTCGGTTTCAAGAGAAACGCGATAAATGCCATTGTAATGATCTTTCATAACGGAAATCATTGCATCGATTTCACGAATACCCGTTTTTGTCTGGACATAGCCTTTATCCTCTGATTTTGAGATGCTTTGCTGCTCTTTATTCTGATAATATTGAGCTTTTGCCTCATACATACGGATTTCGGCTTCCTTGACCATTTCCTCAGTGTCTGTGTTCTGGGTTCTGTAAGACATACCGATAGCGACGTGATAATCCATTGTTTTCAGCTGTTCGATAAACAATTCTATGCTTGTCTTCACGGCTTCCTGGTCTGTATTCTGAATGAAGACAAGAAATTCATCGCCGCCCATTCGATAGATGTGCTGCCCGAAGAAAATTTCCTTGAGCGTGTTTGCGATATATAAAAGCATTTCATCGCCTGCAGCGTGGCCGTATTTGTTGTTGCGAAGATGAAGCTCATTGACGTCGATATAGAGGCATGAAAACTTTTCGGGCATCATTTCGTCAAACGTCAGAAGGTCTCTCTTATATGTAACGCGGTTTGATACGCCGGTGAGAGAATCGGTGGTTGCTGCTATTTCTGTTTTGTTCAGATGTTTTTTGTTGTAGACTGCGATGGAGAAGCAAACGGCAACCTCTTCTAAAAGGATTCTTGTGTCCTTGCTCTTTTTGGGGTTTACAGCGCCAAGAATTGTAACGTGATTATTCTGGTCTGTTATTAAGGCAAATAAAACTTCTTCAATATCGTTTGCGTTCAGAAAATCATAAAAATCAACATTTGTTTTTGCCAGATGCTCATTGGGCTTTATACACATAACACCAACAGTCGAATTGTTGGCTTTATAGAGCTCTGCAGCATAGCGGAACAGCTCTGATATAAAATATTTTCTTTCCTTGTCAAGGAGAATGTTGTTTTCGTATTCCGGCATGAAATAATTATAATCTTCGCCGTCTGTGTCAAAAAATATTGCCGATCTTGATTTTGCAAACAGACAAAGCTGCTTAAGCGCCTGAGAAATATTGTTATGCTGTTGGTTTATTTCAAGAAGAAGCTTTCTAACATTGGAGGCGCACATCATTGCCTGATTTCTGCGTCGCTCGTTTGCTATAAGAATCAGCGTATACAACAGCATAATGACAACCATAACAAAAAATGCTGTAAATAAAATCCATGATATGGTGCGTGTTTTTGCAAATACCTGGGATTCATATCTTGCGAGAGTTATCATCCAGCCGATATCCTCAAGTGTGGAATAGTGAACATAGAGATCTTCGCCTGTATATTTTGACACAAACGACGTATAACCCTTGTCGGTGGACATCATTTTTTCATATGAATAGTCATCGTTATATTTGCGGTCCTTTAAGAATGAGATGTTTCCGAGCTTGTCATGGATGGTGTCTATAACGAGGTTTCCGCTTTCCTTATCATAAACGAAAAGCTGAGCATCCAGCTCCTTTGCCATCGTATTGTATTTTCTTCCCAGAACATCAAGCTTGATAACACCATATAGAATGCCGACTACATCATCTTCGACCTTTATCGGAACGGCGCTTCTTATGATTTCATAATTATCCTTTGTAAGATCAGCTACTCTTCCGCTTATATATTCTCCCTTTGCTTTTTCTTCTTCAAAGGAAATTCGCCCGTTGAGATCAAGACTTCCTGCCTTTGTTATAAATGTGTTGTCAGAAGTCAGTATTCCGATGTTCTCAATCAGACCAATTGGCTTGAAAGAATCGAACATAAGGTTATAGCTTTCGCCGTCTGTATAAAGCTTAGCTGCAAAGCTTGCCATTGTGGCAAGATTCTCTCGGTCAGACAAAAGCTGCAGCTGCATATCATCTTTGATCTGCTTTGTCTGTACGTGCAGGTTTTCATACGCCTCTTTTTCTGCCGTTTGATAAAAATATCCGACCATATTTAAAAATACTATACACAATAAAAACACAGCAATTATTGTTTGAAGAACATTTGTTTGCTTGCGTTTTTTTCGCTCATAAGTCAATGCCATTATCAATATCTTCTTTCATAATATAATACAAAATTTATTATACTACTATTCTATATCAATTTCAAGTCATCAGAGAAAGAACACACCGTATGAGGACGATTTTCCTCATACGGTGTGTTTTCTTTACTTCATATAGTCGAGAATTCTTTTGATCAGAACAGCGACTTCTGCGCGTGTTGTGTAATCGGTCGGGGAAATCTTTCCGCTCTTTCCGTTTACAAGGCCGCTTACGATAAGTGCCTTGACCGCATCCTTTGCATATTCTGCAACAGAATCAAAATCAGAATATTCAACGTCACCTGTCTCAAGTTCGATCTCGAGCGCTTGGAGTGCGCGGTATACAATCGTCATCATATCCTGACGTGTGATTGTGTTGCGCGGTGCGAACTTATTATCGCCGATGCCGTTTACAATGCCTGTATTTCTTGCAATCGCAAGCTCCTTTGCAAAGTAATCGGAAGCTTCAACATCTGCGAAGTTCTCTTCGTTCTCGCTTGTCAATTTGAAAGCGCGGACAAGGAGAAGCGCAAAGTCAGCTCTTGTGATGTTCAGGGTAGGGGAGAAGGTGGTTTCAGAAGTGCCGCGGATTACCCCCTCATCAGCAAGGGCGTTGATAGCATCCGCCGCCCATGCGTGAGCGTCAAGGTCAACAAAACGAACGTTTTCGGCCTCACCTTCAGTTTCGGTTTCCGGAGTTGAAGGTGTTGTCGTCTCTTCTTTGTTGTCATCCTTCTCGTTTCCGTCGGCGGTTGTCGGCGGTGTACTCGGTGACGGTGTGCTGCTGTCACTGTTGTCGCCTGTTGTCGAGCCATAGACTGTGATATAGAAATGAATTGTGCTCTTGCGGCCATCGCTATCGATCGCAGTCACGGCAAGATGGTTTTTGCCGATTTGTGAGCGTCGTGGATTCCATGTGATTTCACCTGTTGTTTCGTCAAGTGAAGCTCCTCCGGGCAGCATTTCTGCGGTATAAATGATATCCTTTCCGAGTGGGCTTTCGGCATTCACATCAACTTTCACAGCGCTTCCTGCGCTTGTTGTTCCATCGGAAACCGCATCAAATACAGGGGCAAAATCATCACTGTAAGAAATAGCTATTCTTGCCCTCTGGCCTTCCTCAATCATATATTCATATCCCTGAGAAAAGTCCATACTGTTTTTAAGCTTTCTTATTGTGGTAACATCGCCAACGCTTAAGGTGATATTATCACCGTCCGCTTTCGCACTTATAATTTCATAGCTTCCGCTTCTTTGGCGGTCGCCGTTTTCGATAACCAGAAGACGACCCGGAAGTGTTTCAAGCTCCGTGGCTGAAATCGGCGCATCAGGCTTTATGACAATCTCGTTTTCAAAAGCAAGCTCGCGGGTAAAGCTTATGACCTCACCTGTGATTGCGCTCTTTTCACCTGTCGGCTCACCCAGGATATCACCGTCGAGAACATAATTATAAATGTTCTCGCCATCTGCATTTACTGTGTAAACTCCGACAAATCCGCGGAAGGAAAGCTCTCCGTTTTCTGTTGTAACATTGTAGGTAACGGTGTTGTTGGTTGCCCAGAAGACATAGTCGCATCTTCCGTTTACGTGAGCTATCTTCACGGCGCGGACCGCATCGCCATCTTTTTCAGAGCCATCAGAAATCGAAACCTCAAGCTCATCTGCGCTCTCGATATAACGATTCTTGCGGTAAGGCTCAAAGACAGTTGTGAATACAGTGTCAAGATTATTGCCTGTATTTTTTACAAGAACATATTTGAGCTTGTCGATAGCCTTGTTTTCTGCCTTCTGCGGCGGAAGTCCGTCAGCTATTGCAATCTCACTGTCTGCACCTGATTCTATGTTGCTGTCATTGAGAAGAGTTGTGTGGAGATAGAGATTTTTGCCGTCTGAAATTGCGCGGTTAAAGTCTTTTATTGCAAACTCAATCTCAACTTTGTTTTCGGGAGCTGTATCGCGGTCAACGTTTTTGAGCCATGTATAACCTCTCGGATAGAGGGTATTGTATGTCCAGGCAGCAGGAGAATAGGGGTCCGGTCCATACTCAACGGGAAGCTCAACCTCATTTGCTCCGAGCGGGATATCGGCATCGGGAAGTCTTACCTTACCGGTTACCGTATCCTTTATGTAGGTAGCGTCACGGCCTGCCATTGTGCCCTTGTATTCTCCGTTTTCATCAAGCTGTGAGCCTGAGATATAGTTGCCCTGCTCATCCTCAACAAGTGTAAAGTCGAGGCCGATTGTTTCCGATATCTCATTGCTCTGTGCGTGGAGAGAATAGAGATGCTCTTCTCCTCCGAGAATGCGGAAAAAGTCAACAGTGTAGGAGTTTTTGTCGTCAACCCGGACTGTTACAACGCTTCTTCTGTATTCAGAAACCTCATCATATACATACGGCGCTGAGACATCCATAACCTGAACGCTTTCGGTGCTGTCAAAGTGCTGTACCTTTCCGCGGACTTCCTCGTTGGTGATCTGTTCCTTTCCGTTTACCGTTGCGGTATTGTGAGCAAGGGTTGTGGAAACCCACTGGAGACGGTTTGGCTGTGTTCCCGTCTGCTCGGGGTATCCGAGGTCGGGGAGGAGGTTGAGACCGAATGCCGTGAGACCGAGGCTCAATGTATCACTGTGTCCGTGACCGCTGTTTGAGCCGAAGTACATCCACGCATTTCTTCTTGTGTCATCAGCTGTGGGCACTGTGCTGTCTGTGAAATCTGCACCGTCACGGAGAATTGCAAAGCCGAAGTTTGTCATAACATCCGATTTGAGGTTCAAAACGCCATATTCGTCGATAACAGCCTGAACCTCACGCTCAAGTCTTTCGGGGTTATTATCGGTTGTGCCATAGCGAAGTCCCTTCGCCGTATTTCCGTTGAGAAGATAGAGTACCTGTGCAAATATCGGGTCACCGGTGATCTGCCAGCCCTTTGTTGCTTCGTCGATGTTTGCCCAGTGAGCAGTATCGGCGGTTCCGCCGGTATCACCTATCTGAGGTGAATAGGTTCCTGCGATAAGAGGGATGTTTGCATAGTACATCTTCATATACTTCGGGTTGTTGTTAAAGCTCTTATCCTCAAAGCGTGAGCCTTCAAAGGCTTCGTTGACACCTCTTAAGTTATCAAGCCAGTAAACATTGTAGCTTGATGCTTCATTTCCCTGACCGTCAGCATCAACCTCGTCGAGAAGCTGTGAGAAGATTCCTCCACCGGTTTTCGGGTTGGTATCCCAGCCCGTTGCCATAAGGAAGTCTATCCATTCAAGAGATTGGGTACTGTCATCAAGGACAACAGCAGCATAAGCATTTGTTTTCTGCTCCATACCGAAGTTGCCCGAAACAGCATCGCTCTTTATGCCCTCAAAGGCGGCGCGGAGGATTCCGTCTTCAACGTTTGTGCGTATCTGTGATGCGTTTTCCTTTGAATGGCGCATCCTCCATGTTTCGTTTTTCTTTGATATGTAATCGAGAACATAGGGGTCATCATACATATCATAGACCATATCATAGGCAACAATATACTTTGTTATAAGGCCTGTTTCCCAGATGCTTCCTATAATCTTACCCTGACCTGCGCCACCGTGGGAGTTTCCGACCATTGTGAAGTAGGGCATAATGTCATAATCAGGATAGAAGTCTGCAAGTCTGTCGAGAAGGATTGCGGAAATTCTTCCATATTTTTTATCACCTGTATAGAAATACGCATAAGCGCAGTCCTCAATGGCATCGCCTACAACACCGTTTCGCCATACTCCCCAGTGGAGATATTCCGCAATGTAGGAATGACGCTCAATATCTTTTCCGTCGTTATAGGAATAAGGTGTGCCATCGGGCATTTTCGGAACATAACCGAATCCGTCATCAACGCCCCAGGTCTCGGTTGTTTCGCCCGGGCGGAGCCCTTTTCCGCCGTTTATCGTCGATACGTTTTCGAGATTATCATACAAATTATTTTTGAGATAACCCTTGCCATAGCCATAGTATGCATCGCTTCCGACTTCAGCGTTCGGGTCTCCGAAGAGTTTTGCGTGCTCTTCGAGCGCGCGCTCACGTGAGAACTCGCCGTATTCATTAAGTCCGAGCTTATAGAAAGATCCGAAATCGTTAGTTGGGAAGAGGTTCTTGCAATCAGGGCATTGAATCTTCCAGGGGTTTCTGAGCGCATCGTGTACCCACGCATACGAGCCGTATTCTGAACGAAGATCAACGTTACAGTAGCGGCATTTATATATATCCGGGTCAGCGCCATAGCCGACTGTTGCGCCTCTGGGTATACCCTCGGAATGAATCATATCATAGAGAACATCAAGCTCATTGAGGTATCTGTCTGCAAGGAGCTTATATCTGTCAGCTTCATCCTTTGCCCAACTATACTTCTTGATGTTTTCGCGCGCGTTGGCTGCTTTTTCCGCTGTCATATAGGTTGCCTTCGATTTTCCGAGAGCAACACGGAGTGTTACTTCCTTTTCTCTTATTCTGCCGTCAAGCTCTATTCTCACGAGGAATTTTGCCTTGCCCTCGGATATGGGGAGGATTCTTTCTCCGTCAACTATATCCGCAATATCGGGAGTGAGAGCAGTTACTGAAACAGAAGCATTTTCCATCGGAAGCTCGTTTCCGAGATTTGATATTGCAGTTACAAACATGGGGATTGTTTCATCGGTATTCGCGGTAAGTCTTATAACCTCACTTCCACCGGAGGTTGCACGGATATCGGTCATACCCTCGGGGAGAACTTCAACGGTGAATTCTGAATTTTCAACACTCTTTCCGTTGAAGGTGGATTTAACTGTGAGAGTTGCCTTGCCTTCACTTATTGCATAGAGAACATTTCCTTCAACCTTGACAACATTTTCATCGGAAGAGGTTATTTCGCTCTCTATTGCAGAGGAATAGGAAATTCTCTTTCCGCCAAGCTCAGGATGAACTGTGAGATATGTCATATCACCTGCAAAGAGCTCTTCTGCAGCCATTGTGAGGCTTGTGGAGGTAAGAAGGTCATTTGTTATTGTAATCTCCTTTGTTGCCTTTGCAAAGTTATTATCGGAAAGCTTTGCGATAATCTCAACCTTTGTCGTTCCGGCACTCTTACCTGTGATTACATATTCTCTCTTGCCGGTCTTTCCCATCACATAGTCAAGTCCCGATACTGTAGCTCCGTCATTATCTGAGAAAGCTTCCATAACACGGACTTTTTCTTCGCTTCCGTCATTTGCAAGGTCGCCGAAATGACGTACTGTTCCGTCGCTCATAAAGGCAACTGCCTCACCCTCAAAGGTCTCGCCCACTGCAAGCTCATCGGGGAAGGTGGCTTCAACACGGGAGAGAGTAACATCACCGGGTACGGGGATAAAGCGAAGTGTATTTACTATCGCATAGGGGTTGCCTGTTCCTGCTTTGCGGATTCTTATGTATATCTTATTTTCACCGCGGCGGAGATAAACTGTATTGAGAGCGGTTTCATCGCTTGTTGAGGGGACTTTTGTTTCATCACTGCCTGCACCGTTCCAGAAGCTTCTGTCACCGAGGTAATCTTCTTCTGTATATATGGAATAGAATGCGCCCTGCTTATGAAGTGCGCCTATGAGCTCTGTTTTATACCAGCCTTCAATGTCTGCATTTACCGAGATTGCAAAGGTTGTTTGCTTTCTGGTGTCCGCAGGCCAGTATTTAGTGGTATATGTATTTGCATAGAAGAAGGAAAGTCCTGTATCCGTTACAGTTCCGAGGCTGAATTCTCCGACTGTTCCTTCATTCGCAAGAATCTTATATCCCGGAGTGATATCGGGAAGTGACTTATCCGGCTTTGCAACAGTCTTTGAAAAATCAACTGTTATTCCCGGCATATCCGCATATACAATAACCGAAATCTCACCCTTGCAGGGTTTTCCTTCTTCAGAGATTACGGTTGCGGAAATTATTGCCTTTCCTTCGCTTACTGCAGATATAACACCGCTGTCGGAAACCTCTGCAACGGTTGTATCGGAGCTTTCATAAGTTATATCGAGATTATCTGCATTTTCCTCTTCACTATCGGACATAACTGCAGATATCTTTGTTTCATATTTTCCTCGGAGAACATCGCCTGCAAGGAGGGAGATGCTGTCTTCTGAGAAGCGGAGTGAATCAAGCACAGGCTTTTCGGTGATTTCAAGCTCTGCTTCAGAAGAAACAGGACTTCCGTATCCGGGAGTTACCGTTACCTTGAATTTTGCAGTTCCTACCTTAAGTGCAGTTATATTGCCTTCATTATCTATACTTGCACAATCATTCAGTGCTTCATATTTAATCTCGCAGTCCTCGACAAAGCTGTCGCCATCGTCATACTTCATCAAAAGAGCTGCTTTTGCATTTCTTGTGAGAGGGAGTGACTGCTTATCAAAGGTCATTTCAACCTCCGAAAGAACGGGCACCTGAACCTCGCCCGGAAGTTCAAGATTAAATGAACGGAGGGAAAGCTCAATCTTATTTCCTGCGCCAAGGTCTGTATCTGAATTTACTTTTTGCTCTACTGTGTCAAAGATAAGATAATACTTTTTCTTCTCTAAAGTCACATTGGGAAATACCTTGTATTCACTTGTGTTATCGGGATTTACCTCCTGCATATCAACTGTTCCGAGGCGGTATTTCTCACGGTCTGCATCACTCAGCTTTGAAAGAACTATTGATACATCTCCCGTGCCCTCAAACACCTGATTATCAAGTCTCCAGAACCCGAAGCTTTTGCCGGTAAAACGTGCATCGTCTGCCGGAATGAGAAGAACATCGTTTACATATCCGTTTTTAAGTGCCTGATATTCAAGAACAGGGGTATATTCTCCCTTCTGTGTTACATCAAGAAGCATCATAAAGCCATGGGTTGAAAGGGTAACACGCGTTCTGTAGGACTGGATCCAGAGGCTGCCTGCATAAAGGTTTGTATCAAGAACGTATTTCATACCTTCGAAGAGCCAGGGTGCAGTATCGGTTTGCGCAAATTTCTTATCCTTTGCAAAACGTGCGATGGATATAGTATCCTCAGCATAGCCTTCTCCGCCGATTTCTGCAGTATCCTTTGCAAAATCGGTCTTTGCAGGAATATCCGCCGTTGCACCGTAAGCACCGTAGCCGAATTTATATGACTTTGCAGTGAGAGGAACTTTCTTGACAATATTTATTTCGCCCTCACCGCTTACAGCATCGCCATATTCGGGAGTTACCGTGACCTTTATCTTTGCCTTACCTTCCGAAATACCTGTTACAACTCCGTTTGCATCTACCGTTGCAACAGAAGGGTTAAGGCTTTCATATACTGCGGTATACTTTTCGGTATAAACCTGACCGTCGTCAAATTTCAATTTGAGAGAAGCAGTTGCATTCTCACCGATATAGATTTCAGTATTGTCAAAGCTTATCTCCGCACTTCCGAGCACGGGAATATCAACCTCGCCCGGAAGGAAGAGGTCAAAGGAGCGAAGGGATGCTTCTATCTTGTTTGAGCCTGCGGCAGAGGAGGAAACTGTCTGACCTTCGCAGTCAAAGATGAGGTAGTATCTCTTCTTTTCTAAAGCTACTTTGTCAAATACCTTACATTCGATATTGGCATCGGGGCTTGTTTCCTGCATATCCACCGTTCCCAGCTGATAGTTTTCACGGTCAACATCACGAAGGTCACGGAGATATATACCAA
>JAFSIZ010000164.1 GCA_017439555.1 Oscillospiraceae bacterium
AATCGATCTCGAGGATCTTTGCAGCCTCTTCAACGCGGCGCTTGATCTCATCCTTCGGAGTCTTGCGGATCTTAAGACCGAAAGCCATGTTGTCGAAAACTGTCATATGCGGATAAAGAGCATAGTTCTGGAAAACCATTGCGATGTCGCGGTCCTTCGGAGCGATATCGTTGCAGAGGATATCGTCGATGAGGAGCTCACCTTCGGAGATCTGCTCGAGACCTGCGATCATACGGAGAGTTGTGGACTTACCACAGCCGGACGGACCGACGAGAATGACAAATTCCTTGTCAGCGATGTCTATGCAGAAATCGGAAACAGCTGTTACGCCGCCGTCAAAACGCTTATAGACATGATTAAGCTTTACACTTGACATAATATATATACCTCCAAAATTTCATACATCTTTGATGTTATTACAAAGTATATCACTTTAATCCGGAAAAGTAAATTAACTAATTCACCAAAGGTTTTTGTGCAGTTTTGTACAAGGTAAACTATACCAAATAGACAAACCTCCGGATGGCAAAAACTTAACTTTTTATATTTTAGAACTTTATCCAACTCTAAACCACCTTTCAATCCACCAAAACAACCATTTACGAACTTTAAAACACTGGTGAATATGCACATATTTTTTTGTTAACAGTTTCTTTACATTAAAACTCGCAATAATTTTTATATAAATCTATTGACAAATTATATTCAGGTGATATACTAAAGCCAAGAGGTGATAATATGAAAAAGAGCATCTACAGCATAACGCTGCTTGATGATGTTGTGCGCGCGGTTGACCGTGCGGCATTTGAGAGCGGAACGACGCGCTCGGGGCTGATAAACAAGATTCTCGCAGAGCATCTTGGTCTGCCGACGCCTGAGACGCGCCAGCGTGATATCTTCACATCACTTGCACACCTGATATCCGGCGATGAGAGCTTTCTTATAAATTCCGATATCGGAGATTCGCTTTTCGCTGTCAAAAGCTCGCTTCGGTTTAAATATAACCCGACAATACGCTATTCCGTCGCAATTCACCCCGAGGGAGGCGACTATTTCGGCGAAATACGCGCTCAGCTTCGCACGCAGAACGCCCAGCTCATAGCCCAGCTCGATGTGTTCTTCGCGATGTGGCAAAAGCTTGAGGATGCATATTTCGGAGTGCGTCTCTCGGAATTCGGAAACGGCAGGTTTGTCCGCCAGCTCCGCGCAGCATCCGGCACAAGCGCAGATGCGCTCGGCAAGAGCGCGGCGCGGTATATCCGCCATCTCAACAACGGAATATCCGCACATTTCAGGCTATACCCCGATATTGATGCTTCCGCAGCGTATGTTTCAAAGCTTTATGCCGATTATATAAATATGTACAGAGATATTGTGTAAAGGAGGAAACGATAATGAATATGCAAAAGCTTACACAAAAATCCATCGAAGCAATACAGAATGCAAAAAATGCCGCCGTTGAATATGGAAATCCGCAGATAGAGCAGGAGCATCTGCTCTATGCGCTCACAGCCCAGGACGGCGGACTCATCCCCGAGCTGTTCAAAAAGCTCGGCGCAGAAAAGGGCGATGAGCTTGCGCTTTCAAAGATTGCGCAGCTGCCAAAGGTCTCAGGCGCAGCTGACGTCTATGTCTCACGTGAGCTTGAAGCCGCGCTCAACGCCGCCGAAAAAAGAGCAGAAGCGATGCGCGATGAATACATCTCCGTCGAGCATCTTATGCTCGGGCTTCTCGACAAGGCCTCCCCTTCCCTGAAAAAGCTATTTTCGGAGCTCGGCGTAACCACCGACAAATTCCTTACCGCGCTTGCAGACGTCCGAGGAAATGCGCGTGTTACCTCCGATGACCCGGAAAGCACATATGATGCGCTCAAAAAATATGGCACCGACCTCACAGAGCTTGCGCGCGAAAAGAAACTTGACCCTGTCATTGGGCGCGACACGGAGATCAGGAACGTCATCCGCATCCTTTCGAGAAAGACGAAGAACAACCCTGTTCTGATAGGAGAGCCGGGCGTCGGTAAAACCGCTATCGCCGAGGGGCTTGCATCGCGCATTGTGCGCGGCGATGTTCCCGATTCCCTGCGCGACCGCACGATATTCTCGCTCGATATGGGCGCACTGATTGCAGGTGCAAAATTCCGCGGCGAATTTGAAGAGCGCCTTAAGGCTGTTCTCAACGAAATAAAGCGGAGTGACGGGCAGATTATCCTCTTCATAGACGAGCTGCACACCATAGTCGGCGCAGGAAAGACTGACGGCGCAATGGATGCAGGCAACCTCTTGAAGCCGTTGCTTGCCAGAGGTGAGCTTCATTGTATCGGCGCAACCACGCTCGATGAATACAGAAAATATATTGAAAAGGATGCGGCTCTTGAGAGAAGGTTTCAGCCTGTGCTCGTCGATGAGCCGACTGTCGAGGACACGATATCAATTCTTCGCGGCATCCGCGAGAGATATGAGGTTTTCCACGGTGTGAAGATTTCCGACCAATCTCTCATCGCGGCGGCTGTTCTTTCAGACAGATATATTTCAGACAGATTCCTCCCCGACAAGGCGATTGACCTCGTTGATGAGGCTTGTGCTATGATACGCACGGAGATCGACTCGATGCCTGCAGAGCTCGATGACATCTCACGCCGTATTATGCAGCACGAAATCGAAGAGGCGGCGCTTATGCGCGAGGATGACGACGTGTCACGCGAGCACCTTGCCGACATCCGCCGCGAGCTTTCGGAAATGCGCGAAGCCTTTGCGGAGATGAAGGCAAAATGGGAAAACGAGAAAAGCGCAATCGAGCGCGTTTCAAAGCTTCGTGAGGAGCTTGAGGCACTCGGCGCTGAAATCGAACGCGCAGAGGAGAAATATGACCTCAACCGCGCGGCAGAGCTTAAATATGGGCGCTTGCCTGCGCTCAAAGCGGAAATTGAGCAGGCGGAAGCGCTTGCCGAGGGTGCGGAAAACACTCTGCTCCGCGACAAGGTGACAGACGAGGAGATCGCAAAGATTATCGGGCGCTGGACGGGAATCCCGGTTTCAAAGCTTCTCGAGAGCGAGCGTGAAAAGCTTCTCGGGCTTGAGGACATTCTTCACCGCCGTGTAATCGGTCAGGACGAAGCCGTTCAGGGCGTTGCCGAGGCAATACTCCGCTCACGCGCAGGCATCGCCGACCCGAAAAAGCCCATCGGCTCTTTCCTCTTCCTCGGACCGACAGGCGTCGGCAAAACGGAGCTTGCAAAGGCGCTTTCCGAGGCGCTCTTTGACGATGAGAAAAACCTCATACGCATTGATATGTCGGAATATATGGAAAAGCACTCGGTCTCGCGCCTTGTCGGCGCACCTCCCGGATATGTCGGTTATGAAGAGGGCGGCCAGCTTACGGAGGCTGTGAGAAAGAAGCCGTATTCGGTTGTGCTGTTCGACGAGGTTGAAAAGGCGCATCCGGATGTGTTCAACATCCTTCTTCAGGTGCTTGATGACGGCAGAATAACCGATTCTCAGGGCAGATATGTCGATTTCAAAAACACAATACTCATCCTGACCTCAAACCTCGGCTCTGACATAATTCTCGACGGAATCGGCACCGACGGCGAAATTTCCGAGGATGCAAGAGCAAAGGTTGAGCAGCTTCTGAAGCTTCAGTTCCGCCCGGAATTTCTCAACAGGCTTGATGAAATCATCTTCTATAAGCCGCTAACCAAGGAGAATATAAAGGGCATCGTCGAGCTGATGCTCGCATCGCTCCGCGAAAGGCTTTCCGACAAACAGCTTTCGCTCACGGTCTCGGATGCGGCAAAGGATTATATCGTCGAAGAAGGCTTTGAGCCAATCTATGGCGCACGCCCGCTCCGCCGCTTTATCCAGAGCAGGATCGAAACGCTCGTCGGGCGGCTTATCATCGCGCGTGAGCCTGCGGAAAAGAGCACGATTTTTGTCGACCTTCGCGACGGAAAGCTCACAGCAGAGATTATGTAGGCAAGAAAAGTTCATCAATAAAACAAAAGCCTTTTCGGGAAACCCGAAAAGGCTTTCCAGACTGTCGAAAAAGGCATGAGACCGCAAGCAGAGAAAATATATTGTAGGGGCGGATATTATCCGCCCGCAACTTTTGCGTTTGAATCAAAGTTTGACAAAATCCCTTGAAACATCGAGTTTCAAGGGATTTTCCGCTTG
>JAFSIZ010000016.1 GCA_017439555.1 Oscillospiraceae bacterium
AGGCGTGAGATTGGCAGAATGGAACCCGAAGGTGTATATGAATACTCCGAGAGGTGACATTCGGGCAAAACAAGCGGAAAATCCCTTGAAACTCGATGTTTCAAGGGATTTTGTCAAACTTTGATTCAAACGCAAAAGTTGTGGGCGGATAATATCCGCCCCTACAATATATTTTCTCTGCTTGCGGTCTCATACCTTTTTCGACAGTCTGAAACAGGCATCGCTTTTGGCGATGCCTGTTTCAAATTTGCTTTTTGATTTATTGTTATGCTGCTTTCTTCGATGTAGCTTTTATAACAAGAAGAGTTGCAATCATAAGAACGATACCAATCGGGAGCGAGACCCAGGCAAACGAGGTGTTTGCGATGAAGCCTGCGATAAGATAGGTTACGAACGAAACTCCGGCAACTGTCATTGCATAGGGAAGCTGTGTCGAAACGTGGTTTATATGGTTGCACTGTGCACCTGCAGAGGCCATGATTGTTGTATCGGAAATCGGTGAGCAGTGGTCGCCGCAGACGGCGCCTGCCATACAAGCTGAGATAGCAATGATGCTGATTTCCTGATCGATAGAGCCGCCGAACACTGCGAGGACAATCGGGATAAGGATGCCGAATGTGCCCCAGGATGTGCCTGTCGAGAACGAAAGACCAACACCGATGAGGAATACAACTGCAGGAAGAAGTGCGATGTAAGCCGATGCGCTTGTGCGTACAAATTCAGCAATGAAGATTTTTGCGCCGAGGCTGTCTGTCATCGTCTTGAGTGTCCAAGCACAGCAGAGAATCATGATAGCCGGAACCATTGCCTTGAAGCCTTCCGGAAGTGAAGCCATGCAATCCTTGAAGGAGAGAACACGTCTGCAGAGGAAATAGATTACAGAGAAGATGAGGCCTGCAAATGAGCCGAGAACAAGGCCGACGGATGCGTCTGCATTGGAGAATGCGTCAATGAATGAAACGCCTTCGCCTGCAAAGAAACCGCCTGAGTAGATAAGGCCGAGAACGCAACCGACGATAAGAACTGCAACGGGAGCAACGAGATCCCATACGCTGCCTTTCTTTGCTGTGTCCTTCTCATCAAGCTCTTCAATCATCTGCTTTTCGTCGCTTGAGAAGATGTCGCCGTTTGCAGCGTTGATTTCGTGCTTCTTCATCGGGCCGTAATCAAACTTCATAAGGACGATTGCAATCATCATAACGATTGTGAGAATCGCATAGAAGTTATACGGAATAGCTCTGATAAAGAGCTCAAGTCCGCCTATCTGCTCCTCTGAAACGAAGCCTGCGACTGCAGCAGCCCAGGAAGAAATCGGGGCAATGATGCAGATAGGAGCAGCTGTTGCGTCGATGATATAGGAAAGCTTTGAACGCGAAACGTTGAACTTGTCAGATACAGGGCGCATAACGGAGCCGACTGTGAGGCAGTTGAAATAGTCATCGACGAAGATGAGAATTCCGAGTGCGATTGTTGCAAGCTGAGCGCCGACTCTTGATTTGATGTGCTTTGCAGCCCATCTGCCGAATGCCGCTGAACCGCCTGATTTGTTCATGAGAGAAACAATTGTTCCGAGGATGACAAGGAACAGGAGAATGCCGATGTTATACGGATCTGCGATTGATGTTATAAATCCGTCAACAAAAAGGTGGTCAATTGTTCCTGCGAAATTGAAGTTTGCATACATTACTGCGCCGGCGGTAATACCGATGAAAAGTGATGAGTAAACTTCTTTTGTGATAAGTGCGAGGACAATTGCGATGATCGGCGGAAGAAGTGAGAGCCAGGTTGAGTACATCGGGATTTCTGTTCTCTTTGTCTCAAGCGCTTTGTTGAGATTTTCGCCGAAGTTGGCATCGGTTCCGACATTGTCTGAATAGCTGTCGAGATACTCGGTTGCCGCTTCGCTGTCAGCGAGGTCGATATCAGTTGCAGAAGCGAACGGGAGAACTGATATCAGGAGCATAACTGTGAGAAATGCGATTGCGAGGATACGAGTTTTTCTTGTGTGAATCATACTTCACCCTCCTAAAAAAGTATAGAGGTTATGATGCAGCTGCCGAGCTTCATAACCTCTGTAAGTATATCGGTATTGAAGATAGCGCTCCACATCAGTGACAGTCCGAGGCATATTCTGCATCGGCCCAGCAAGCTTCTGTTTCAGGCAACTGAAAGCTCACTTCGGCATCAGCTCCTTTCGCATAGTCACATTTCCTGGGAAACGATGTTACTTTTAGCTGATGCGCCTCTATCAAATATTAACAATATATTACCATATACGACAAAATATATCAAGTGGTATTATAAAGAAAGTTTTCATAATATTGCCCGAAACAGTCAAAATATTGCGCCCTTTTCAAATTTGCTTGATTTTTCAAATTTGCTTTGATATACTTTGGGATAGAATCCCAATTAAAATTACGGAGGAATGAATATGTCAGAGCTTGCGATTTTTGGCGGCCCGAAAGCCGTCACATACAAGAAAACAGGTAAACATGACGGAAGTGACGTTTTTGCCTGGCCGATAGTAACAAAAGAAGATGAGGATGCTGTCCTCGAGGTTATCCGCAATGGCGCAATGAGCGGAACAGACATCACAAAGCAGTTTGAAAAAGAATTCTGCGCCTGGATGGGATGCAAATATGCTCTCGGAACAAATAATGGTACTGCAGCACTCCACGCAGCAATGTTCGGTTGCGGAGTAGGTCGTGGTGATGAAATCATCTGTCCGTCCACAACATACTGGGCAAGTTGTACAGCAGCTTACAACCTCGGTGCAACAGTTGTTTTTTGCGATATCGATCCGGAAACACGTTGTGCGGATGCAAAGTCCATCGAGTCAAAGATTACCGATAAAACAAAGGCTATTGTTGTTGTTCATTACTGCTCAAATCCGGCAGATATGGATGCAATAATGGCTGTTGCAAAGAAGCATAACGTAAAGGTTATCGAAGACGTTTCCCATGCACAGGGTGGTATGTATAAGGGTAAGAAGCTTGGTACAATCGGCGATGTCGGTGCGGCATCCCTTATGTCAGAAAAATCTCTTGCCATCGGTGAAGCAGGTATGCTCTATACTGATAATCTTGAGATTTATGAGCGTGCAGTTGCATTCGGCTCATATGAGCGTTTCGGTAGCCCGGAAACCGTTCAGACCGAATACTTAAAACCTCTTGCAGGTCTTCCGCTTGGAGGATTTAAGCACAGAATGCATCAGGTTTCTTCTGCAATGGGAAGAGTTCAGCTTAAATATTATGACGAGCGTTGCGCGGCAATCAACAAGGCTATGAACGAGCTTTGCGATGTTCTCGACGAAGTTCCGGGTATCAGAGTCCACCGTCCAAACTATGAAGAGGGAACAACAATGGCAGGTTGGTATGCACCTGTTGCTACATATGTAAGTGAGGAACTCGGCGGTCTTTCCATCACTCGTTTCTGCGAGGCTGTTAAGGCTGAAGGTGTTGAAGACGGAGCAAACCCGGGCTGCAACCGCCCGCTTCACACACACAACCTCTTCAAGACAGCTGACGTCTTTGGCGACGGCAAGCCGACACGTATCGCAAACTCCGATAAGGACGTTCGCGAAATGGACGCAGACCTTGAAGTTGCATCGGGAATTTCAAAGAAGACACTTTCTCTTCCGATGTTCCGCGGCTATGATCACGATGTAGTTATGCAGTATGCAAACGCATTCAAGAAGGTCGCAGAGAACTACAGAGAGCTTCTTGCTGACGATCCGGGCGATCCCGAAATGCTCGGCGGATGGCACAGAATCGACCACAAGAAAAAAGTAGGCGACAAATAATATACGAACCACCGTCGGTTTTCAATCGGCGGTGGTTCTGTGCAAATTTTTATAAAGAGGAGATTTTGTTATGTCAAAGCTTGCACTTTTAGGTGGAGAAAAATTTGTAAAAAAAGAAGCAGGGGATATGTTCAAGTGGCCTATCGTCACAAAAGAAGACGAGGAGGCAGTTCTTGAGGTTCTCAGGGCAGGGGCGATGAGCGATTCATCCGTAACCAAGGCATTTGAAGAAGATTGGTGTAAATGGACAGGCTCAAAATATGCTTTGGGAACTAATAACGGAACAAGTGCACTTCATTGTGCAATGTTCGGCTGCGGAGTAGGTCACGGAGATGAAATCATTTGTCCGAGTATAACTTATTGGGCAAGCTGTACAGCAGTGTTCAATCTCGGCGCAACCGTTGTATTCGCTGATGTAGATCCGATCACGAGAAATTTGGATCCGAAAAAACTTGAATCCAAAATAACTTCAAAGACCAAAGCAATCGTCGTTGTTCATTATGAGTCTTATCCTGCGGATATGGATGAAATTATGGCAATCGCAAAAAAGCATAATATCAAGGTTATTGAAGACGTTTCCCACGCACAGGGCGGTAAGTATAAAGGCAGAATGCTTGGAACCATAGGCGATGTCGGTGCGGCATCGCTTATGTCGGGCAAATCCTTTGCGATGGGTGAAGCAGGCATACTTCAGACCGATGACAGGGAAATATATGACCGTGCCATCGCTTTCGGTATGTATGAGAGATTCAATACAGATAACATAGAAACAGAGGATCTCAAACCGTATATGGGTCTTCCGCTCGGAGGTTTCAAGTTCAGGATGCACCAGCTTTCATCGGCAATGGGAAGAGTGCAGATCAAATATTATGATGAGCGCTGCGCAGAGATTGACAAAGCAATGAATTATTTCCTTGATCTTATAGATGATCTTCCGGGTATGCGTCCACGTCGTGTTGATTACAGCACAGGCTCCACTATGGCCGGTTGGTATGCAACGACAGGTATCTATGTTCCCGAGGAGCTTGGAGGTCTTTCTGTCACCAGATTTACAGAAGCTATACGTGCAGAAGGTGTTGAAGGTGGCGTAACGGCAGGCTGCAACCGTCCGCTTCATACACACCCCGTATTTCAGACCGCAGATGTGTTCAAAGAAGGTAAGCCAACCCGTATAGCAAATTCCGAAAGCGATATTCGTGAGATGGATAAGGATCTCGAAGTAGCGGAGAGTATCGGAAAGCATACATTCCATCTTCCGTGGTTCAAGCATTTTGATAAAGAACTCATAGAACAGTATGCAGGTGCGTTCCGCAAGGTTGTTGAGAACTATAAGGACCTTCTTCAGGATTATCCGGGCGACCCTGAAAATATAGGAGGTTGGCATCGCCATCAGCACAAGAAATGATCAGAAAAGCTGTTTTGAAGGTTGTGTTTTTATGAAAATGACCTAAAAATAGTAAAATCTTGCTCGATACTTTAAAATTCTTGTTTAATTGTGAAATAAGGATTGAATTTTAAATTGTTGTTTGTTATACTTTGAATAGAAATAGCAGGAAAGCAATATTATCCTGCAGAAATCGAATGTGATTTCATTCGAAATATTATTTAGGAGGATATAAATTATGTCAGAACTCGCATTGTTTGGCGGCCCCAAAGCTGTTACATATGTAGGTACCGACCTCAATGACGGCAGCGATATGTTCAAGTGGCCGATTATCACAAAGGAAGATGAGGATGCTGTCCTCGAAGTTCTTCGCCGCGGTGGAATGAGCGGAACAGACGTAACGAAGGAATTTGAAAAGGAATATTGCGAATGGTCCGGCTCCAAGTACGCTCTCGGTACTTGTAACGGAACAGCAGCTCTCCTCGCTGCAATGTATGGCGCAGGCCTTGGTCGCGGCGATGAAATCATCTGCCCGTCTGTTACATACTGGGCAAGCTGCACGAGTGCTCTCACACTTGGCGCAACAGTTGTTTTTGCGGACATCGACCCGTTGACACTTTGCCTCGACCCGAAGAAGCTCGAAGCAAAGATCACAGATAAGACAAAGGCTATCATGGTTGTTCACTATCTCAGCTATCCGGCTGATATGGATGAGATCATGGCTATCGCAAAGAAGCATAATGTAAAGGTTATCGAAGACGTTTCCCATGCACAGGGCGGTCTCTATAAGGGACGCAAGCTCGGCACAATCGGTGACGTTGCTGCTTCCTCTCTCATGGCAGGTAAGTCCTTTGCTATCGGTGAAGGCGGTATTCTCCAGACAGACGATATCGAGATCTATGAGCGCGCAATCGCATTCGGTACATATGAGCGCTTCACAAAGGATTTCCAGACAGAATACCTCAAACCTCTTGCAGGTCTTCCGCTCGGCGGACATAAGCACAGAATGCATCAGCTTTCTTCTGCTTGCGGCCGTGTACAGCTCAAGCATTATGATGAGCGTTGCGAAGAAATCCGTAAGGCTATGAACTATTTCTGGGATCAGCTCGAAGGTGTTCCGGGCATCCGTGCACACCGCGTTGATGAGAAGACAGGTTCAAATATGGCAGGTTGGTATGCTGCTCACGGTCTCTATGTGCCGGAAGAACTCGGCGGACTTTCAGTAACACGTTTCTGTGAAGCTCTCCGTGCAGAAGGCGCTCCGATTGGTCCGGGATGCAACCTCGCACTCCACACACATCCTGTATACAATGTTGCTGACGTTTACAATGACGGCCAGCCGACACGTATTGCTTTTGCAAACAAGGATGTTCGTGAAATGGATAATGATCTCGAAGTCAGTGAGACAATCGGTAAGCGTACATACAACATTCCGTGGTTCAAGAAGTTTGACACAGAGATCATCGATCAGTATGTTGCTGCATTCAAGAAGGTTTGCGCAAACTATGAAGAGCTTCTCGAAGGCGATCAGGGCGATCCGGAAAAGCTCGGCGGATGGCACTTCTTCAAGCACACTGCAAAGAAGGACTAATCTCCCCATAAAAGCATAAATTGAAAAACGGCAGGCGAGAAGCCTGCCGTTTTTTTACCCTATTTTACACATTTGTATATTTAAAAGAATCGTAAGATGTGATATAATACAGTAAAAATTACATTGGTGGTGTTATATATGGAAAGAGATATTGTTTTGAATGGAGTACATATCGGAGAGCATTCTTTTGAACCCGAGAAAATCATCGATGAGATATATGAGCGTTGTGTAAAACCGGGGCTTAATTTTGTAACGATCAGAACTCGTGAGGAAATTGTTCCGCAGCATTATTTTATCGAATGGGCAAAGTATATGGCGGAGCATAAGATATATTTCGTTTTTCTCTATACAATTCAGCACGTTGCGGCAGGGAATGATTCCCAGTTTACACCTGAAACCGTAGCAGAGATGAAGAGAATTGCAGGCGAATATTTTATCGGGGATATGATAGGAGAGACAGGAAGTTCATTTGCGTGTAAGTTTCCCGGATATTATAAAAATAAAACAGGTAAAAGAAACGGCGATTCTCATGTAATACTGAAAAAACGCGAGAGTATGAAAGAAGCACACGATGATTATGTAAAAGGCGTTTCGAAGTTTATAGAAATCGATAAGGCTCTCGGTATGCCGGATGTTGTTTCCGTTGAGGCAACGGGGCTTAATAAGTATAATGCCGAGGCAGGAGTGACGATTCCGATGCTTGAGCTTATGTGCGGAAGCCCGGATGTGTTGGTATCTTCGCTTCGCGGTGTCGCAAGGGCGATTGATTCAAAACTCTGGGGAACCTATGTTGCTCATGAATGGTATGGCGGAATGCGCCATACCGATACGCTCAAAAGAAAAAGGCTTGAGCTTGCATATAAATATGCCTACCTTGCAGGAACCAATGCATTCTGCCTTGAAAGCGGAGATGAGTGCATAGAATCCTATGGTCATACCTTTGGCATTGATTCGGAAATCTGTGAGGACTATCGCAAGGTTCTTGTCGATACGATGAACTATATTAGAGAAGATTTCAGGCCGAAAGGCGGCCCGAAGGTCAAGGTCGCATTTGTTTCGGGGCTTCACGATGCGTGGGGTGGATGGGGCGGAAGCTCAGTTTGGAATGCATTCAATCAGGAAGCCTGGGGGCATAATGAAGCAGAGCACTCCTGGAGGATTGTAAAAGAAATCGGAACAAAGCGCACGTGGGAAGATATTGCAAACTACGGCGATATGGATTTGTCTGCATATCCTGCTTACGGTATGTATGATATCGTTCCGATAGAAGCGCCTGTTGAGTGTCTGGCAAAATATGATTATCTCATATTCCTCGGTTGGAATTCGATGACTGATGAGAATATGGATAAGCTCACGCAATATGTAAGTGGCGGAGGTAAGCTTCTTATGAGCGCTGCTCATCTCAATTGCACGGAAGAGCGCGGAGGAAAGCTTGAGCTTCCGTCTGCTGAAAAGCTTGAAAAGCTTTTTGGAGTCAAATATACAGGCGAGGTTGTCCGCACGAATGATGGCGTTAAAATCCGTTATGAGGCGTTGAATGAAGATGTTCTCTATCCGGGAACAAAGAACTTTATCTGCGATCCGATATATTCCGAAGGCTATGTTGATTATGCAAAGTTTGAGCTGTGCGGAGCATACGAAACCGCTTTTGTCAGCGAATCGTTCTTGAATGATCCGAGTGATCTTCCGGCAATTGTCGAGAACAAAATAGGAGACGGTATAGCAACTCTTGTGACAAGCACAAACTATCCCGGGCATCCGGCTCTTTATCCGCTTTATCGTGCACTTGTGCGTGAGATGATAACAGCGAGTGCGAGAGCGTGCGATGTGAAGGTGATAGGCTCAGACAGATTGCGTTGGTCAGTATATGAGGGGGACAAGCTATATCTTCTCAACACAGACTATGATTTGCCGATTACGGTAAAAATAATTTATAAAAATAAAGAACAGCTTGTAAATCTCGATTCTCTTGAACTCAAAAGCATACAGCTATAGTTGAAAACAGCGATATAACACGGCATTTCGTGTTATATCGCTGTTTGTCTATGCATCAAGATGATCGAATTTTTCCCAGTATGCCGCGAGTTTCTCGTCGCGTTCGAGATATTCGTGCTGGAGTCTGCGCCGATATTCAATCGGTGTGATGCCAATACGCTTCGTGAACTCGTGTGAGAGACGGCTCTTTGTCGTGAGACCAACATTTTCTGCAATCTTTGAGAGCGTGAGATCGGAGTATAGAAGTGAGTGAAAAGCATTGCAAAGGCGAATTGAAGTCAGAATTTCGAAGGCGCTTCTTTTGGTTACGTCGCGGAAATTTTCCGTGAGAAAGCTTCTTGACATATGTGATATGCTGCAAAGCTTGTCAAGCGTAATCTTTTCGGGATAGTGTGTTGCCATATATCTCACTGAATCGGTTACAGCATTGGCGCGATCAACTATATATCTGAATCCTTTGGCGGTGAGCTTTTCGCTGTTGAAAGTAATTTTAGAAAGAAGCTCGGCAAGAAGTATGGAGAGTTTTTTAAAGGAACGGCGGTTATCTTTTGAAAATTCATAGTAAAGCTCGCTTGTGATATAATCAATATCGCTTTTTTCTGAACCCGAAAACCGAATATATTGCGGTATTATTTTTTTATCGAAATGTGCGTATTCACGATGATATGTGAAAAAATCAAATCCGTTTCTCGTGAGAAAACTGTCAGTCAAAGATATCTGGCAATATCGGGGGGCAATATCCGAATCAAGAGAGCTGATGAAATGTGACGAATAAGGAGAAACAAACACAACAGATCCGGGCGTCTGAGTGTAGACCATATTGTTTATCCGATGTGTGAGCATACCTTCGGAGACATACCATATTTGTGCATAATCGTGCCAGTGCAGGGTAGAGGCGTGGTATTCTTCTGAGAATTGGATCGTAAATTCATATTTGTGGAGAAGATTAGTGGGGGAAATGACGGCTGCTTCATCGAAGTTTTGCAAAATATCAGACACAAAACCCCTCCTTTCGTTGTTCCTTTAAATTATTATATCACAGAGAAATGAAAAGTACAATAAAAATAGTGGCATATTTGACAACGCTCTCGTATTGACGTGGAAAAGACTGAAGAGTAAAATATATTATAGTAAAGATGCGGTGAAATATCGTAAAATAAGGAGGAAAAACAATGAAAAGGAGAATTTTATCGATCGTTCTTGCGATGGCAATGATTATGTCGCTCGTTCCGGCATTTTCAATCGCCGGTGCGCAAGATTCCGGCGAGCTCGCAGTGCTGACGTATGATATATCAAACACAGCTCTTGGTGCTGCAAATACTGATGCAAAGAATACCTTTGCGGCGCTTGATCAGTATAAAGGTAACGAAGCAAAGCTTTCCGGAGATACATGGAAGGCTACTTATGTCAATATGAATCAGAGAAGGCTTTATCCTGCGCTCTTCTCCGGAAATGTAAAGTATGCAAATATGGGGGCTAAAAACGGCGTTATATTTGCGGTATATGTCCCTGTTGCAGGAGAGTATGTTCCGACTGTTACGTTCGATAAAAGTGCAACAGGCGGAAATGTTGCAACGCGCATAATAACGGAAACACAGCGTGCGGAAAATGAATGGATCCTCACTTCAAGTGCAGGTGTGAATACTGTATTAGCTGCCTGGGATGCAGATGCTTCCGGGATTGTTGATCTATACGACGCCGCGGCGACAGGCTTTTCGAAAGATGTTCAGTTGGTGAAAACTTTTGAAAAATTTACTTTCGAGCAGGGATACAACTATTTCCTTTTCAACATAGAAAGTTGCAACAGTGCGGTAACTTCCGATAAAGCTCCTATGATGGAAATTTCGGCTATCACGCTGACTCCGGTTACAGCCGGAGGGGAAATGGGTGACGGCACAGATACATATGAATATAAGACAACGTTTACAGCTCTTTCGGGAAACAAACTTCCTAAGACAAAAACAGCAGATCTCTATAATAACAATACATATACAAGGCAGACAAGCTCAGATATTCTCATCCAGAATTCAGCGCTTATGAATCGCAGTGCAAAATCTGTGCTTAACGCAAGTGCTGAGACAGTTGATGAATGGAATATTATGGATTTTGATATAACAGATCCGTGGGATTTTGTCTGTGCGCAGAGAACGGCTGGGCCTCAGATTCAGAAAAGCTCCGGTTCGCTCTATGTGAATCTGGCTGTTGCAAACTATGACAGGACTTCAAATCCTCATTATGTTGCATTTCGCGTTAACGTCAAAAACGGCGGCAAGTACAACCTTTCGATAGATTCAAAAAACGTTGAGAACGGTCCGGTTCCTGCAGTTTACTTCGTTAAAGATAACGGCGCTGCGGATAACAGTGGGATATATGCGCTTGTGGATGCGAGTGAGCCTGTCGGTTATCACAGTTTTGCTGATACCGGTGCATCTGGGTATTCTGTTATCGGTGAGGTTGAGACGGAGGATAACGGAGAATATCTTGTGATTTTCTATCCGGATCAGACCTCTCTTCAGAAAAATTCCGTAACAACGAACGGCGCGGGCGTATACCAGCAATTTTATCTCAATGGCATTCGTCTTTCTCCGATTCCCAAGGGGGTCGAGGGCATAATTCTCGATGTCAACGGAACTGAGGTCGAGAGTGCAACACTTGCAGAGTATATGACAGCTCAGCTCGGCTATAAGCTTTTTGACAAGAGCGGAACAGAGCTTGAAGATATTACAGAGGAGAATCTTTCTGTTGCGTTCGAAAGCTCGGATGAGGAGATTGCGACAGTTTCCGGAACCGGTCTCATAACAGCGATGGCTCCGGGAGATGTGAAAATAACGGTTTCCGTAACATATAACGGCATTGGCCCGAAGAAAGCAGAGCTTCTCCTCAAGGTTACAGAATCGGTAGCAGGAGAATACAAATATGTGTTCCATGCAGGAGCATATGGCGAAAATGCAGATTTTACAGGCTCCGCAAATGTCGGAGCATTCACAATGGATAAGATAGATCCTGAAACATCTGCAAAATGGCAGTTTGAAGGCTATGACGGAATAAATTATCTTCGTCTGTCAAAACCGGATACCGGATATATCCTTTTCAATGCAAGAAATAAAACAGACGATTACGCAACATTCACGAAAAACAGACCGTCTCTTGCGCTTACGATATCAGTGCCGGAGGACGGCGTATATCTTCCGAAATTCGAATATCAAACGGTTCAGAATGGATTTAAATATAACGTTTATCTTTCAAAGCGTCTTGAGAGCGACACGGATATCAGCGGCACGGCGCTCAGAGCGCGAGTAGGCGCGATGACGGCTGTTGAAACGCTTGGAGAAATAGACAGCTATGGAGAGAAAACGAGTTTTCAGCTTGCTCCGATTAAATCATTTGAACCAATCTCCCTCGCTAAAGGTGAATACCTTCTTGTTATAGCTCTTTCGGGAAGAAATGCCGGATGGATCCCGACGTATGCGGCCCATGCTTCGAGCCCGTGGCTTGATCAGGCGGCACTGGCATCCTTCACTCTCAAAGGTGCGCAGCTGTTTGATTATATAAGAATTATCGGAGATTCCGCGATAGATGCAGGTGAAACCGCAAGTCTCAGTGTCAAGGGCTATCTTGCGGGAGGTAAAGAGATTGATATAAGCGAAGCTCCTGTGAACTATGAATCTCTCACACCGGATGTTGTTTTAGTAGACAGTGAAACAGGTGAGATAACAGGTCTGAGAGACGGAAACGGAAAGGTGAAGGCAATGCTCACCTATGAAGGCCTCAAGGTGGAGGATGAGTTTGATGTAGTTGTAACAGACGAGAGCCCGGTTGCGGAAGCGTCTGTTCTCGGCGACAGCGGCATTAAATATCTCGGTGAGAGCAGTTTCACAGTCGAAGGGAAAACAGTTGGCGGATTTGCGCTCAACCCGAAAAAAGCTGAGGTTGTATGGCATATTTCCGATATCTCTCCTGCGGGAGGAATAGAGGATCGCGGCAACGGAGTGTTCTATGGAAGTATATTCGGCGCAACCGCAAAGCTTTATGCGACAGTTTCTGTCAACGGCGAAAGCGTGGATACTGAGGTTGTAGAAGTCGCTGTCGGAACAAACTCCGGAAAGACGGGCAGAACCTATTATACCGAAGAGAGAATAGCAGCTGCTCAGGAGAATGTTAAAAAATATGATTGGGCAAAGGCTCTCCGCGATGAAGCTGTAAGGGCTGCTGATAAATATATCGGGCTTGATAATGAGCTCTGGAACCTTATCCCCGGAGAGGGTATACCGAGAGGTTACGGTGTAGGTTATCGTGATGACCCGGAAAAATATCTTTGCCGCTATTGTAATGAGGACATCGATCTGATCAGTGGCGGTGTATACACCATCGATGCAATCAATGATCCGTGGAAGATTCAGTGCCCGAAATGTAAGAGAAGATTCCCGAGTAATGATTTCGCAAAGCTCTATGAGCTTGGAAAGAATGACAAGGGTGTATATGATGTTGAGCTTGCGCACAAGCGCAATGCAGAGCTTGTTGCAAACGGGGAAAAGGGATATCTCACGAATGAGCTTTATCCGGAAATTGCCGAATCCAACAAAGATCCGCGTTCCAAAGTGCTTGAAGAATATGGAATTGATCCGACTGTTGATGGCACAACCTGGGGTGTAGATGATGGCTTTGGATATATAACAGGAAGAAAAGCATACAACAAGGATACGGATACTTATCCTTGCGATGAGGTGCATACATATATTGCGAACTACAATTACTATACGTGGTATGGTGGAGAAATCCAGAATGCTGTTGTGGCTTTGCGTGATGCCTACCTCTACACAGGTGATGAAAAATATGGAAAGCTCGGCGCGATTATGATCGACAGGATTGCCGATGTTTATCCTGATTTCCTTCTTGATCCCCATGCAAAGAATGGTTTCGCAAACGGTGACGGCGGCTCGCACGTTGGAAAGATTATCGGGCGAATCCATGAGACTTATCTGCAGGAAGATTTTATAAAGGCATATGACGCGTTCTTCCCACTTTACGATGATCCTCAGGTTATAAACTTCCTTTCGAATAAAGCTGCAATATGGAGCGGAATTGAGAACAAAAAGGAGAGCGGAGCGGTAATCCGTATGAATATCGAAGACAATCTCCTTGTTGAGAGCTTCGAGACAATAAAAGCTTGTCACAGCTATGGAAACTTCGGTATGCATCAATCTACCTGTGCGCTTGCTGCGGCTGTTCTCAACACATCTCCGTATACTGAGGAAATGTTTAAATGGCTTGAGACCTATAGTGAGTCTGATAACAAAACATATAATACAGGCGGAGATGTTCTCCATAGGCTTGTAAACGATGTATCGCGTGACGGGCAGGGCAACGAATCAGCTCCGGGCTATAACAGAATATGGCTCACACAGCTCAGCGGTCTTGCTGAGACGCTCAGTATCTATGGCTATGACGGAGAGATAAATCTCTATGGCAATCCCAAATATATCGGAATGATTAAGTCATACGCTCCGTTCTGGCTTGTTCGCCGTGGTGTCCCGTCAATCGGTGACAGCGGCATGACGGGAACCTATTCACCGCAGCCTGATGAACACAGCATCCTTGTGAATGGCTACAAACATACGGGCGATATAGAGATGGCACAGCATCTTTATCAGATAAAGGGCGGAGACCTTTCAGATGTTCACTATGATGTTTTCACAAAAGATCCGGAGAGCATCCAGAAAGAAATAAAGGATATAATTGGCATCTACGGAGAATATAACTATGATCGAAGTTCGATGCTGACAGGCTATGGTTTCGGAGTACTCAGGTCAGGCTCGCTTTACAATTCGGTCGGAAGCGGAGTTGTCCGTGATACACAGCGCGACGTCGCGATCTATTTCGGCGGTGCCAAGTCACATCTTCATAAGGATGCGCTTAATCTCTTTGTTGAAGCTTACGGAATTGGTATGACCAACGATCTCGGATATCCGACGGCGACTGGATCAAGCCCTGTCAGATATCAGTGGGAAAGCACAAGTATATCTCATAACACCGTTGTTGTTAATGAGAAAGAGCAGCTTGTTTCGGCAGAGCCTGCAGTGCCGACTCACTTTGATGAAAAAGAGACCAAGGTCAAGGTTATGAGTGTTGATGCGTCTGATTATTATGAGGAAACAGACGAGTATGGCAGAACTCTTGTTATGATAGATTATGATAGCGAGATTTCTTATACCATAGACTTTTTCAAAATCCTCGGTGGATATGACCACCTCTATTCCTTCCATACAAGCAGTGTCCAGGATCCGCTACATTCGGAGAATCTCACATTCGTTGCGCAGGACGGAGGAACCTATGCAAGTCCGGAGCAGTCTCTGGGACAGGATCCGACAGGTAAATACGCCGGAGGCACCTTTAATAATCTGACATATCCGATGGGATATACATGGATGGATGATGTCAAGCGTTGCGAAGAGCCCGGAGTGTCTGATTTCTGGGTGGAGTATAACATCAAGGATTACAGAAAAATCAGTCGCAATGACAATATGGACATAAAGCTTCGCCTTACAATGGTAAACGATTTTGATATAAATGAGGTTTCGTTTACCAATGGATATCCTCCGAATACGATCAAGAATTATAATTATATGTCCCATGTAGAATATTTGCTTGTACGCAGAAGAGCGGAGAGTGAAAGTGAAAATCTTAATACTCTCTTTGCAACAGTCATCGAGCCGTATAACAAAACGCGTTATATAAAGAATATCGGAATTGTTCCTGTGACTGTTGCGGAAACTTCCGCAGCACAGCCGGGTGAAACTGATGTTGCTCGTGCGATCAGAGTAGAGCTCGAAAACGGAAGAGTTGATTACGTTGTATACGCGCAGAACAATGATGTCACCTATAATGTCGGAGATAAGTTTGAGTTCCGTGGCTTTGTTGGTGTGTGGAGCGAAAACGGTGACGGCGCAAACATATATAAATATGTAAATGACGGCGACATGATAGGAAATGATATATCAAAGCTTTCAGAGCTCGATGCCGCGATCGGGGGCGTCATCGTCGATTTCCAGAAAGAGCTTGAGTTTGACAACTGGATTGATGTAGAGTTTGACCGTGAGATCAGCGAGCAAGAGGCAACAGAGCTTTGTGGAAGAATGCTTGTTGCAGAGCGTGATGGGAAGGGTAATGCATCCTATATCATTCGTGGTGTAAGACTTGATGGCAGCAAAAAGGCAAGAATAAGCCTTGGAAATATAACCGCCATTGACAATTATATTGACAAGACAGACATTTCTCTCGGTTATGAATATGATATTGCAGAGGGAAGAGTGTTTGAAATCCCGATGTCATATGAAGAGAATCCGGCTCCTGTGTTTGTTGAAACAGAAGATTTTTCGACATCCGTAGGTAGTGCTGTGAATATCAAGTTAAATGCAACAAGCGAATACGGGAACGTAATCTATAGCGCGCGCCAGATTCCGAGAGGGGCTTCTGTTGATGAGGAAACAGGCGTGCTTACGTGGAAACCTTCAAGCTCACAGATTGGTGAAAACCTTATTGCAATAGATGCAACAGACAATAAAGGCAGAGTTTCCACACAGTATTTCACAATAACTGTATATGGCTCAACAACAGGTGGAGGCTCACAGACACCGAGTGCACCTTCAGCACCGAGCACTCCGGGTGCGTCAGGCTCTGCAGGTGGCGGCGGTGGAGCTGCTCCGGCTCCGTCAACCCCGTCAGACGATAAGACAGATGATAAGACAGATGAAACTCCCTCAGTCGGCGATGCCGACAGCTCCCTCGGAGAGGGAG
>JAFSIZ010000017.1 GCA_017439555.1 Oscillospiraceae bacterium
CGGGAATCTCCTGTATTGCCGAGGCTGTTCTTGCATAGAACCAACTGCTTATCATAACGTCCTTCGGGAGTTCTTTGAGAATCTCTTCCATACTCTTACGATAGATTGACCATATCCACGGTCTTGCGCCGTTTTCCCTTACGCAATCGCAAAGGAATTTAAGATCGCTCCACCAGAGCTTTCCTCCGCGCATAACTGCATATTCATAGGTTTTCTGATGCCCTGCCGTTTCCTCATCCCATCCGAGATGGAAAAATTCCGGCTTATCAAATATCTCGCAAACCTCGTTTATAAGATCACGGCAGACCTCATAATACTTCGGCGTGGAAACCATTCTTGAATATATGCCGAGCCATATATCGTGTGCTGTTGAGAAATTGAGCTTCGGGATTGGAATAATTCCCTTTGACCTGATATATGTAAGCTCTTCACGAAGCTCCGAAACGCTGAGTGCGCCTTCAATTGCGATTTCGGGATGGCTTTCATATTTCACGGCATCTCCAAGATCAATTACCAACATATTGAGCCCGCATTCTGCCATATAGTCAACGGTAGCACGCCACGTCGGCTTATGCCACGAGAGCTTCGACTCATACGGGCAATACTGATTTGGATCTTCTTTGTCATTCCACATATTCATAGAAAGATGCAAAAGCATCCCCCAATACTTTTTATTGCTTCCCATATAGATTTTTCCTTTCACTCTGATTCATAGAAGTTTTCCGAGAGAATTACAGGGGAAAATGAACGCCGTCCATCCTCCCCTGTTATACTACTTATTATAAATTACTTTTGTTCCGTCTTCAAGGATTGCGTAACCGGAAACATTTTCCGCGTTGTTTAGTTTGAATATGCAACACCGATGCAGCCGTCGGCCGTTTTGTAAATTACATAACCGCGTGCAACTGTTTCCATTTCTGCATCTGCACCGTTCGGGATTGCAGTAAACTGACCGTGTGCTTCTTCATTTTTTGCAACTGCTTTTGAGTAGTAGCTATTAACCTTCAGCGTCTCTTTGTCGCTGCCATAGATAATACCTGCTTCAAGCTTTGTATAACCTGACGGTACGTCATACTCAAGCATATACTGTCCGTTGTAGCTTTCAAGCACTGCAATCGGTGTTGCGATAAACTCACCCTCATACACAGGTGTGATTGTATCAGCTATGCCATTGGCGAAGAAGGTATATTCCTGTGCGTAGCTGACTATTTTATCACCGCGCTTCCAGCACTTGACAGGACTTCCGTTTGTCTCTCCTTTTATCTTCGCGTCATATGCTACAGTATCAGTGCCGTAGGAAACAACGTTTCCGACCTCATTGTATTTTGCAACAACGTTTGTGTCTTCTGCAAAGGTGTCTGTGGCCTCAGCTGCCTTCTCTGCTCCGTTCTTTATGTATGCCCAGTTTGAGAAGCCAAAGCCGAGGATTGAAGGATTGGAAGGCTTATTTATTGCACTCCAGAGCGTGTTCTTTGCCACTGTTTCCGTTGAGAGCCAGTCGCGGTTTCCGTTGTAGAAGTTGATTGCAATATTTCCTTCCGTCGGCTTTTCACCAAAGACTGCGCGGCAGCGCATATTGCTTGTAACCGTGACTGTAATCTCTTCCTCAAACTTGTTGCCGAGAGGTGTCTCCCAATATTTAAATTCATATCTGTCATTAGCCACAGCCGTGAGCGTTACCGGTGTGTCGAGTTCCACAGAAGCAACCGCTCCGGCAGCCTCGCCTGTTGATGAAGTAACGCTTCCCATTGCTGCATCGTTGATGAAATATCCGAAGGTTGCCTCCGTTATGTCATTAACCGTGATATCCTTTGTTATTGTTCCCGGATATGTTTCAGATGTTGCGCTGATTGTTGCCTTGCCTGCGCCGTTGATAGTGATGGTATTTCCATCAACGCTTGCAACTGCAGGATTTGAGCTTGAGTATACAAAATCTTCTACATCAAGTGCACTACCTGTCTTTGAGCTGTAG
>JAFSIZ010000165.1 GCA_017439555.1 Oscillospiraceae bacterium
AAGACTCCGAAGGATGAGATCAAGCGCCGCGTTGAAGAGGCTGCAAAGATCCTCGAGATCGATTATCTCCTCGACAGAAAGCCGAAGGCTCTCTCCGGCGGTCAGCGCCAGCGTGTTGCTCTCGGTCGTGCTATCGTCCGTAACCCGAAGGTCTTCCTTCTCGACGAGCCGCTCTCAAACCTCGATGCTAAGCTCCGTGCTTCAATGAGAACAGAGCTCTCCAAGCTCCATGAGCGCCTCCAGACAACCTTCATCTATGTTACACACGACCAGGTTGAGGCTATGACAATGGGTACACGTATCGTTGTTATGAAGGACGGCTTCATTCAGCAGATTGCTGCTCCTCATGTTCTCTATGACACACCGGACAACCTTTTCGTTGCAACATTCATGGGCTCACCGGTTATGAACACATTCGAAGGCAAGCTTATCGACGAAGGCGGCAAGACATATATCCTCTTCGGCGATTCCAAGATTGCTCTTCCGGATTCCAAGGGCAGAAAGCCTGAGGTTATGTCCTATATCGGTAAGGAAGTTATCGTTGGTGTCCGTCCTGAAGCTCTCCACGACGAAGAAGTATTCATCAACCAGTATTCAGATGCTATCATCGAAGCTAAGGTTGAAGTTGTTGAGCTTATGGGTCACGAGACATATCTCTACCTCAAGTGTGAGGGCCGTGATTTCATCGCTCGCGTTTCGCCGCGCTCCACAACAAAGGTCGGCGACACTGTCAAGATTGCTATCGAGACTCCGAAGATTCACCTCTTCGACAAAGAGACAGAGCTCACAATCACAAACTAATAAACCGCAGACAAAAGCCTTTTCGGGTTTCCCGAAAAGGCTTTTTTGTTTAAAGAAATGCGGCTCTATGTAATTTCAACGCCATACATCGCAAGCGTGAATTTGCGGAGTGCGCGGTCACGGACGCGATAGAGTGAGCGCTGCGAATAGCCGAGCCGTTCGAGAAGGGCTCGTGTTGACCTGGGGCAATCGCTCATATAAAGCTTCTCGAGCACATAACGCTCGTCATCGCTGAGCGCGCTGAGTCCGCGGTCAACGAGCGTTATAAGGCTTTGCGCTATGCGGATGTTTGTTTTAAGCCTTTCGGTTTCGACGATGGCATCGACAAGCTGAGAATCGAGACGCTTTGTCTTCTTCTCAAAGGAATGCCGCGCGTTCGTCACGGCATCCTCCATCGTCCTGAGCTTATCCTCTGAGTTGCTTATTCCCATTTTGACAAGATTATAGCGGCGAAGGTCATCAACCGCACAGGTTTTCCAGTCCATAGCTTGCCTCCTTTTCGTGCCACGTGCGAAACACGCGGCTTATATCGTCATAATAGCCGAGTTTACCCGTCTCGCGGAGCGTCATTAATACCTCGAGACATTCTGAGGGCGGCCTTCCCTTGTTTGCCGAAAGCCTGAGCGCAAGCTGCTCAATGCTCTGATCGGGGTTTTCTTTGATGCACATAGAAATGAGCGCATAGCTCCTGTTTTTATCAGGCTCATAGAATTGCAGAGCCCATGTCGGAGAAGGCGCCTTGCGTTGCCTTCCGCGTTTGCGTTTTATCTCGGGCTTGGGTGGAGCGCCGAGCGCGAGAATTTCATCAATAATTCTGTCAAGTTCCTTAGCTGAAATATTCATCTGCATATTTCTCCCATGTCTCATAATACCGGATACAGTAGACACAGCCTACAGTATCCCCGTCTTTGTCCTCCGCAAGAACATCGCCTCCGTCAAGCTGCGCACCGCAGACGGGGCAAAAATATTCCGGCGGATTCTTCCTATCCGGTTCGTTTGAAAGAAGATATCCCGGATATACGTTCACATCAGATTTCCTCCTTGTTTTTTTCTGTCGCAACGGGGCGGGTTTTGACAGATGATGACCGATTAGCTCGGTATCATTTAAAATGATATTAGCACAAAACGGATTTTATGTCAACGGGTGTTTTTTGTCGAAAAAAGGAATTTTGCTTGAAAAACAGCATTATAAATGATATAATTTCTGTATAAGAGGTGATTTGGATGATTTCTCACGAAATAAAAAAACTTCGCCGGAGCCGCGGTATTTCTCAGAAATCTCTCGGTGAGAGGCTTGGCGTCGGGCAGAGCACAGTCGCGATGTGGGAAAGCGGAAAAAATAATCCCGAATATGAAACGCTCCTGAAGCTCGCAGAGGCTTTGGATGTCAGTGTAGCAGAGCTCACTGGCGCATCTGTCGGGGTGCATCAGGTGCCGGTGCTCGGCCGCGTACAGGCAGGCGTGCCGCGCGAGGCGATAGAGGATGTTATAGGTTATGAAAAAATATCAGATGATGTTCACGGCGAGGATGATTTTTTTGCGCTCGTGATCCGCGGCAGAAGTATGGAGCCGCGCTTTGTTGAGGGCGATACGGTCATCGTACGCCGCCAGAGCAGCGTTGACAACGGCGAGATTGCGATAGTGCTTGTCGGCAACGAGGATGCAACGTGTAAGAAGTTCTATCGCCATCGCGATGGGATAAGCCTTGTTTCAACAAATCCTGAGTTTGCGCCGATGTTCTTTTCAAATGAAGAGCTTGAAGAGACGAAGATAGATATTCTCGGCAAGGTCTGTGAGCTTAGGGCGAGATTCTGATATATAAATATATAATATGAAGACAACAACCTCCGGTTTAAAACCTGAGGTTGTTTTTTTTGCGCCGCAACCTGCACCCGGGGAAAGGTAGCGCACCATCCCAAAGGCTTCCCCTTGAGGGGAAGCTCCGCCGCAGGCGGTGATGAGGTGGTTAAACGTTATCCCATATACAACAACGTATGTTGTTGATTTATAAAAGACACGTATCTTCTTTGCTTTTCGGCAAAGAAGCAAAACGAATTCAAGGGGGGATTTCGATTTCCCCCCTTGAAAAAACCCCTTAAAACGATTGGGGCTCACCGCCCCAAACCCGCAATCAAATAACAATGGCGGTTTTGAATTTAATTTTATGTGTCGTTCTGAAAATTGCAGATTGTACCCGAAAGCCTCCCATTTGTGTCAAATGTGGCGTAGCGCACTACCCAAAAGGCTCCCCTTGCACTTCAAGTGGAGCTTTTGATGCTCAAAAGCCGCGAGTGCACCCTCATCCTTTTGAGAAGCGACCTGCGTGTTGCCCCGAATTTACAAAAAAGTTACCGAAAAAGCAAAAAACACTTGATTTTTCGGGGGAGGGGGGTGATATAATTGTAATATCCGAATTTTTTTATTCGGCCCTTTTGCGTGCACTTTTTAAATCTGCTGAAAAGGGCATTGCGAAAAACGCGAAACAGCCCAAAATTAAAACAAGGGGGAAAACAAAAAATGAAGAACAGAGCAAAGAAATTCCTGTCGCTCATCCTCGCGATGGCGATGCTTGTCTCGACGTTCTCTGTTGCGTTTGCGGCAGAAGAAGAGGCATCAGCAGAGCTTTTTGCAGATGAAGCGGCGACAGTGGCGGAGGGTACTACAGTCACCACTGAAGAGGCGCTGAGCAGTGCTATTGCAAACGGTGGCACAATCATACTCGGCGCGGATATTGAGGTTACATCGACACTTCGGATTGTCAACGTGACGACCCTTGACCTTAACGGCCATACGCTTACTTCGAATGCTTCATCGGGTAATGTATTCAATATGAGTCATCGAAATGGATCACTTAAAATTACTGATAGCAGTGAGCGGAAAGACGGCAAGATTATTAGTACAGGAACATCTGTTATTACCATTAATGCAGCATACGGTGTTTTGGAAATTGATGCAGGTGTGATTGAGGCAGCAAACTACTGCATTCGTACTTCCGCAAATAGCACTGTGACAATATCGGGAGGAGCTTTTGTAGGCGGCAAAGGGGCTGTTAATATTGCAGGCGGTGATGTCGATATCAGCGGCGGTACGTTCACCGGGTCAAGATATTCGGTTAATATTGCAGGCGGTGATGTCAATATCACCGGCGGAACATTCCTGAAAAACGGTGAGGCCGATACATCAGTTGCAACCTACCTCCCGGAAGGTTTAGCGCTCGATGCAAACGGCAATGTTGTGGATGCAAGCACTATTGTTATACCGCCTGTCGCAAAGATCGGAGAGACAGGGTATGCTTCGCTTGCGGCTGCAGTTGAGGCTGCGCAGAGCGGCGACACAATCACGCTTGTTGAATCTCCTTGCAGGATTGATGAAACAATCAGCATCACAAAAAATATAACTATTGATTTCAATGGTTGTGGAATTACTGGAAGTTCTGTTTCTCCGTTTGCAATTTCCGGTGCTACGCTAACGCTTGTCAATAGCGGAGCAACAAGCAGCGCGACAATGAGTGTAGGCAGAGCGATAACGCTCACCAACGGAGCGGTTCTCAATCTTGAGAGTGGTACTCTTCAGGGCACAATCAACGCAGTTACAACGATCAGTGCAACGGACAGCACTGTTAACATCAGCGGCGGTCGTGTTGTGAATACCAGTTCTTCTTCAAGCTGTACAATCAATGCTATAAACAGCAAGATAAATATCACCAGCGGCCTGATAAACAGCAAGGCGAAAGCTTTGTCAGCAGATGCAGACTCTGAAGTCTCAATCACAGGCGGAAGATTCCTTGCAAACAATTTGGCTGACGAAACGATTGAAACCTACCTTTCAAGCGGCTATGAGCTCGATGCAAGCGGCAATGTTGTCGTAGCAACACCGGTAGTCGCAAAGATCGGCGATGTCGGATATGCATCGCTTGCGGCTGCAGTTGAGGCTGCGCAGAGCGGCGACACAATCACAGTTGTTGATGATGCAGAGCTTGGCGATACATTGATTATCGATAAGGCCGGCTCTATCACGATCGATGGTAACGGTAAAAAGATCACTCTTGCAGACAGCTTTACTAATACAAATACTTGGGGCGCAGCTATTATGCTCGGCAACAGCGGATACGGTGATCCATTCACTGCATACCACGCGGTTACAATCAAGAACGTCGTATTTGAAGGCATCACAGGAAATGCAATCATCCGTGCTCAGGGCATAACGCTTACAGTTGACGGATGCACAGTAGCAAACTGTGACAGCACGAATACGGATCAGGGAATGTTCCGCATCGATTCCACTGTAGCAACAATCAAGAATTCTACATTCGATAACAACAAGGCTACAAAGATCCTCGGACACAACCATAACACATCCGGCTCCGATTCCGGTATGGTAGTTGATAACGTTTCATTCACAGACAACACAATCACAGGTCCGGGCGTTATCGTTCTCAGCAGCGATGCAGGCGCAACAATCAAAGACAGTGAGTTCACAGGAAACAACGTAGCCTGCACAAACGGCGCAGTTGTTTATATGGGCTTCACTGAGAATAATGCAGTTACAGGTAACCTCTTCAAGGACAACGTCGTAAGCGGTAATAATTCGAATAATCGTATCGCAGGTGCTTTGTTCCTTGGTTGGGAGGCAGAGGTCAGCGGTAATGCATTTGTA
>JAFSIZ010000166.1 GCA_017439555.1 Oscillospiraceae bacterium
AAGTGCGTGACCGAAGCCACGCACCGAAAAACGATGCTTGACTTCTGTTGCGACACAGTTCACCCTAAACAGGATTGATATCAAGGCATACGTTTTTACCAACAGTATGCCTGTTTAGAGTAATATTAAACTGCGTCGCAATAATTATTATAGCACAAAATGTTGGAAATTGGAAGTGCTTTTATGAAAATGGTATCGTTGAACCGTTTTTACATTGCCGCGTGACAAAATGAAAACCATCACCATAATTGCATTTTAGCAAAACAGTGATGGTATATCTGCATTTAATTTATTTCAACTCGTTGCTTAAAAGCATAGGAAGCTCCCTAAAAAGCAATAGCGTTTCTTTTCGAGAGCCATACATTTCTCTAAAAGCAGGATGACTATAAGTATACTCAACCACATTTTTAAACTTATCTACTGCTAAAAGTTTATCCGCCTTTTTCACATTCGAATTAATAATTTTTACAACTTCTCTTCCTGCATCATAAAGCCACGGAAAATCTTCTTTATAAGATGCCAAGGCCATTAAAATATTATATGGGAAAATGTTATTTGCTGATTCGTTATCATAACGATGAAGCAATAACTCCTCTACAAAAATAGGTCTAATCCGACGAGTGACTCGGCGTATATCCAAATCATGTTGTCGCTCCAATCTCTCAACTATACTATCTATCTTTTTCTGAACTTCATCAATGTTATTGTATAACTTAGTATCTGTGTTTCCAAGTAAACGCTGTGTATTCCTTGCGGTTTCTAAAAGTTCTTCAAGAATATTAGAATCCATATGTGTGGGCGATTGATCACTTGCACTTTCCTTTTCTTGTGCAGATGCTTTTTTTAATTCATTAAGGCTTCTTTCCAAATCTGGATAACATAATTCAAACGCTTTATCTAATCGCACAGGAGAGAGGCAGTTTCCTGCAGCAGTGTTCAGTGTTTCGATTAAGCGTTTCATATCATCTTTGGTAAAAGATGTCGCCTGAAATTGTGATATTGGTGAACCTTTTAATTCTGAAGGTTTAACATCAAAAAGAACTGGGGCAACAAAAGTGTTATCAATTGTTTTAGATAAAGCTCCTGCTTCGAAATTTAGCCAAGGGGCTGCAAGATTATCTTTTGTTACACAAATCAAACCAAAATTTGACTCTTTTAACTCTTGCGCAATATCAGTGTTCCAACGGGCCCCTTTGTCAATATCTTCAGAAGAAACGAAGGGTTCGATTGCTTGAATAACTGTAGGTAACCAATCTCTAAAAATCAAAGCTACTTCTTTGCTTTTGCTACCAGACCAACTAATAAATACTTTCATAGGTTCTTTCTCCAAATTGATACAATACAAACTTTCATCTCCTATATAATACAATATATATTGAAAAATGTCAATATTAACCAAAAAGCGCAACTCAATGGCTATTGTTTCATTTAAAAAATATTATATATTCTGCAGATGATGCTTTTTGTCAAAAAACATTATCCGCAGAATATATATTTTTAGAAAAACTCTTGATTTCAAGCAGTTTTGTCAGCAGTTCCGCTTCATCCATTCTACCTTGATTGTTCTCGTTCACCGAAGCGCTGAAAGTGAACAATTTCACGCTCACGGAGAAATTTTATCGGATCACAAACGTCAGGATCATCCATAAGACGCAGAATGTTGTCATAGGTTGTTCTTGCCTTCTGCTCTGCTGCAAGATTTTCCATAAGATCCGTTATCGGATCTCCCTTAACCTGCAGGTTTGCTGAGGTCTGCGGAAAACCTGCGGCCGCTTGCGGATATACTCCTGTTGTGTGATCGACGAAGTATGCATCAAAACCGGCTGCTTTGATTTGTGCGGGTGTAAGATTCCGTGTAAGCTGATACACAATTGCTCCGATCATTTCAAGGTGTGCGAGTTCTTCCGTACCGATATCGGTGAGTGCTCCTTTTGCAACATCGAGCGGCATGGAATACCTTTGGTTCAAATATCTCATTGCGGCATTAAGCTCGCCATCCGGTCCACCGAGCTGCGTGATTATTATTTTTGCGGCTGCCGGATTCGGGGTTTTGATTTTTACCGGATACTGTAATTTTTTCTCATAAATCCACATAGACTAACAATCTCCTTCCCACGGCCACGGACCCTTTATCCAATTCCACTTGCTTTCGTTCATATTGCCATAGATAGTTATCGGGCTGAATTCCTTTTGAAACTCAGTGACAAGAGTGTTTCGTTCTGCGCGAAGCTTTGAATAATATTTCAAAGCTTTCGAATTGTTTGGGTGAGTATCCAGAAACAGAGCTGTCTCGTATATAGCAAAATCATATTCGCGGATCTTGTGCATCATACGAGATTTTTGCGTCGCCATATTTGTTGAAGGTCGATTCTGATATTTCATTTCCATATATCCTCCCCGAAGAAAGGTTTATCGAGATCCTTGAACTGTGTGCCGCGTGCAAGCGCTTCGTTCATATCATAGATGTTATCCCACATCTGCATCGGAACGTATGCCATACCGACGACCATATCTCCGCAACGGAGGGTATTGTCGTATCGTTCGTTGTTTTCTTCGTCGTATAGCGGATTTATCATATATGGATTACCCATAATACACGATTCTCCTTACTTTATTTAAGAGGTTTTACAACTCTTTACAGCTTATCCTATGCAAAAGGGGAGCCTTTTGTTAATATATAAAGAACCGAAAAGAAACGTTTGCTCCTTTTCGGTTCTTTGTTATTTTTTAATTATCTTCATCACTTCAGCGAAAACCTTGCCAATGCTTTCGTGTATTGCAAGATCTGCATTTGAATCATAGTCGGTTTCGGTTTTGTTGATTATAACAATATATTTTCCTCGGAAATATCTGATGAATGAGGCTGCAGGATATACAGCAAGAGAAGTACCGCCGACTATCAGCATATCTGCATTTTCAATATGAGATATAGCACTTTCCGCCACACCGTTATAAAGGGGCTCTTCGTAAAGCACAACCTTTGGCTTAATTATTCCGCCACAAGCGGTACATAATGGGATTTTTTTACTCTTGATATCATCCAGAACAACGGAAGTGGTTGCTTTTCTTTTGCATTTTGAGCAGCTGTATTCACCGGCTGTGCCGTGAAGCTCTATAACGTTTTTGCTTCCTGCTTTCTGATGCAGACCGTCGATATTCTGAGTTATAACAGCGCTCAATTTATTAAGTGCTTCAAGTTCGACCAAAGCTTTATGTGCGTTGTTCGGCAGTGCATCAACTATAAAATATTTTCTGTAAAAGTCATAAAAAACATCAGGGGATTGAAAGAAAAAGCTGTGTGATAATATCGTTTCGGGTGTAACGTCATATTCCTTTACAGTGTTGTAAAGGCCGTTTTTGCTGCGGTAGTCACAAATTCCGCTTTCTGTCGAAACGCCGGCGCCACCGAAAAAGACAATATTACTGCATTCGTTGATCATATCCGCAAATTTCTTTATTTTATCTTGCATAGCTGAAATCCTTTCATCGTATATTTATCGTTTTGAGTTTACTTTTGCAGTTTTTCCATTCGGGACACACTTTCTCAAGCTCTGAGTAAAACTCTCTTGAATGGTTTGGGTGAAGAAAATGCGTAAATTCATGATAAACAACATATCTTACACATTCAAGCGGAGCATAGACAAGATTTGTATTGAAGGTAACAACTCCTTTTTTTGGACGGCAATTTCCCCAGCAGGATACCATTTTCCGGAACTTTATCTCCGGATATTTTATGCCATACTTTTTGTAATATGGATATATTTCCCGACAAAGCTCTTCTAAAATCCTGCGTAGCTCTGTTTCGGTGAAGTATCTGTTTTTGTTTGCTCTGCCCGATGAAAAATTGCGAAGTGCTCTTTCGATAAAATCGATTTTTGAACCTACAAATTGATCGATAAGCGACAGCGGAACTTTTCGGCTTGCTGATACACATACGGAGCCGTCCTGTTTTATTCGCAAATTGATGTTTTTAACGTTTTTAAATTGAAGGTCATATTCTATAAATCTGTTATCAATATATATTTTTCGGATCATCGTGATTACCACCGTATGTTTTTTCAAACTAAGTATACTGCGATTTTTTTATAAAATCAATACTGATGTTCAAATAGAGTTTCGGACTATTTTACACCAACTATGCTTGAATTGGGTTTCCGAATAATTTTATAATATATACATAATTTTATCTAGGAGGTAAAGTATAGTGAAAAGATTTTTGGCATTTTCATTGGCAATCATTATGCTGTTTGCTCTTTGCGCGTGCACAGGCGGTGGCAATGGTGGCAAGATTGCAACAAATGATCCTCTTACGAAGGATGATGTTATCGATATTACGATCACATCGCATCCGAGCTGGCCGTATCTTGAGGATTGGAAGGTCTGGGAGTATATCGAAGAGGGAACAGGTGTAACCCTCAACGTTACCTGCTTCCCGGGAACAGACGCAGGCACAAAGTATCCGCTTATGTTTGCTGCAAGGGATACACTTTCGGATGTTGTCAGTTTTACATACAAGCCTGACACGGAAAAATATGTAATGCAGGGAGCTCTTGTTGCTCTTGATGACATGGCTGAGTATATGCCGAATTATAAGGCTTGGGTGGAAAGCCTCTCCGAAGACGAATATGAAAATGTTGTAAAAACGCGCAAAAGTGCCGATGGCAAGATCTACTATGCACCGGTAAGTGGGCGCGAGAGAAGCCAGAATGTGCGTGCGTGGCTCTATCGCAAGGATATTTTTGACAAGCACGGTCTGGAAACACCAAAGACCTTTGATGAGCTTTATGAGGTATGTAAGAAGCTTAAGGCGCTCTATCCTGATGCTTATCCGTTATGTATGCGTCAAAGCTTTTCAAACCTCGATGTTTCAGGTGCGTCATGGAAGCCGTATTGGTGCACAGGTTTCTATTATGACTACAACGCAGAAAAGTGGTGTTATGGCGCAACAGAAGAGACGATGCGCGATGTTCTCAATTTCTATATCAAGATGGTAGATGAGAAGCTTATACCATCTGATTTTATGACGATTAACAACACAACTTGGCAGGAGCTTATAACAACAGACCGAGGCTTCATTATGCCGGAGTATCAGACACGCATCGACTTCTTTAATTCTCTTGCACGTCCGAATAATCCTGAATTTGATCTTCATGCGATGGTTCCGCCTGTAGCAGATCCGGAGTATGGCGTTGCGATGGTCAACAGATATAATGTAGACCCGACAGGTCTTACGATAACAAACACCGGTGACGAAGAAAGCATGGCAAATGCCGCCAAGTTTGTAGACTGGTTTTACAGTGACGAAGGAAGCCTCCGCACGAGCTGGGGTAAAGAAGGTGAAACCTATGAGATCGTGGACGGCGAGAAACGGTTCATTCTTGACGAAGCAGGCACTCAAGCAAATACTCTTTATGGCTTCGGCACATATGGTTCTTTTCTAAGAATGGATCCGGATGCAATTCTTGCTTTCGAATCTTCTGATATTGCAGAAACACGTGATATGGTTCTCGAGCACACGATGCCTTACGCAAACCCGAACATCACGCTCGCATTTAATGAAGAAGAGCAGAAGGTTGTTGATGAATATCAGACCGCGATTACAAACTATGCACAGGAAATGCTCACAAAGTTTGTTCTAAAGCAGGAGCCGATATCCGGATTCGATGCTTTTGTTGAAAATCTCAACAGCATGAATCTTGATAAGCTTCTTGCCGCATATGAATCTGCGTATGCAAGAGTAAAATAGGATTTATAAACAAAAATGTAGACATACCGGCGTATGTCTACATTTTTTATGCACTTAAAAAAGATTACAGCTCAGTAAGCCACCTGTATCGGCTTTCTGTTGAGAATGTATGCGAATGGCTTGTGTTCCTGATGTAATCTTCAGCAAAACGGGAAGGCGTAACTCCGAGGTTTTTGATAAATACACGCGCAAGGTTGGAGTGATTTCCGAGCCCTGTGCTGTGTGCTACTTCATCAAATAACATATCTGTTTCCGCAATAAGCTTGAATGCAGTTTGAAGCCGTATTGAAAGAATATATTGCAGTGGGGTGAGATTGGTAATTCGTTTGAAGTGAGAAGTGAAAGAGCGGCGCGACATCCCGGCGATTTTGCAAAGATCATCCAACGAAAGCTTTTCGCTGAAATGCTCTTCCATATAATTTATCGCGCTATCGATGCCGTCAAGCTGTTTTTTAAAAAGCGCATCTTCTTTGCTTGTTATCGGTTCTGTGCACGCAAGCGAAAACAGTTCTGCGGTGAGATGTGCCATTTTTTTGAAGGACAGTTTTTTCTCTTGTGCAAATTCGTTTATGAGCTCGTGCATAACCTGTATTGGTGTATCTCCGTGATCTGAAAAATCTGAAACTACTGGGATTTTATATCCGTTAAAGTTCGCCCATTCACCATAGGATGAAAAAATATATCCGCGATCTTTGAGAAAATCCTCATGAAACCATATGTGCGCGATTATCGGAGTGTCATCAGATTCGCTCGAATCTATTATATGCGGCATATAGGGGAGCAGAAAAGCGCATGAGCCGGCTTGTTGGATATATTCTTTTCCACATATGGTGTGTTTCAGTTTTCCGGACAGGACAAAACATAATTGTATACGTCTGTGAAAATGAAAATAATCCGTGTGACGCACGGCTTGTGTTGAAACGCGTATCGGAATTCTGTCGAGGTATGTTGTATTATTGAAAAGAGGAAGCATAATGTTCACCATCCGATACAGAATATAGCATCTTTTGCTTTGCTTGTCAAGATTTGATTTTGCCCGATGTGTAACAAGGACGCGTTGAATTGATATAGGAAAAATAATAGAATTATATCATAAGGTAACTATACCTTTTATATTAAGGAGGAATTTAAAATGAAACTCAGGAAATTCTTCGCGCTTTTACTCACAATATGCATGATAGGAGGTATGCTTCCGACGGCATTTGCATCAGTGGCAGAGCCGTTAAAGCTGGAGTATGACTTTGCGTGTACAGCTCTTTTGAAGTCTGATGGAACTTCTAATGGCGAGACTGTTGTGCGTGACGGAAATCTCAAGTTTTATACTGTTAACGAGGAGTTTTCGGCCTCTTGGAAGTATGTGGCGCATCCGGGTGTGAATTCTATATATGTTCAGCCCACCGGCCTTCTCTTTTACACTGCCAATAAAGATGAGCTTGAAAATTCCAATGCAATAGTATTATCTATTAACATTCCGACATCCGGAACATATTCTCCGTCGGTAGTTGGTCTCAACACATATTAATACGGAGAGAAAGTGGATATATATCTTATAAGCAAGGCTGTTGCTGCTGCAGAGGGATGGGATGTAACGAAGGTTGATGGTTTGCAGTCTGCGCTTGCTGAGCATTCTATGATTGACCCGACGGCTTCTGTAAAGCATTTAGTTTCTTATGATACATATAACCTGGCAACAGAGGCAGACCATAAGTTTGCAGAAAATGTATATCTTACCGCAGGTGACTACTATATGTTAGTAACTGCAAACGAAGGTTCTACGCCATCTGAACATGCAAACAGAACTTATGCTATGATCAGAAAGCTTATCCTTACATCAGAGGATGCAGCACCTGCTCTTACACCTGTCGTATATTCGTTCACTACGGAGGCTTTGGCAGAAAAAACGGAAGCTTCTTATATCACGATGAATACTATGAAGGATTATGACTTGCTTGATAGTAGTGTATCAACGGGTAAATGGATGTATGTCAACGCGATAAATTCTGATAAAAGCGGTGGCAAAGACGTGTATTACATATATCCCAAAGCAAATGGTGGTATGTTCTTCAAAGTCGTCACCGGAAACCTTGGGAATAACGCGTTCATTTTAAAGGCAAAGCTTGAAAATTCCGGAATATATAAGCCGTCTATGGAGTACTTAACGTATGTATATCAAGGAAGACTCAATGTTTATGTTGTTCCGGTTTCGTATGCAGACAGTAAATGGTCGATGAGTTCGAGTGCGCTTAATATCGCAGATGTTCTTGCAGACCCCGAAGTAAAGCTTATTGCTTCACAGAATGGATGGGTAGGAAGCGGCAGCAAAATGTTGCCTGGGGAATATGACAATGTTTACCTTGACAAGGGTGAATATTATATCTTTATGAACCTTGTTAAGGGCGATGGGGCTTCAACTCATTATAGTACTCAGTTCAAAACAACGGGTATCACCCTTACGCCTCAGACGGGAGTTGTTCTCTCTGCACCGAGTTCTACCGTAAAAATCGGTAAGGCGATGGCGCTTTCTGCACTTGTCGCAAACGAGGCAGGAAAAAACATTCCGGCAGACATTGCATACACAAGCTCAGATTCTACCATTGCAAAAGTGAATACTAACGGCGTTGTTACGGGTGTTGCGAAAGGTACGGCAACTATTCAGGCAACGGCAACTGTAGATGGGGTTCAGTATACTGACAGCATTGATATAACCGTCGAGCCGGATTACAGCGTTGTTTCACTTGCAACTGCAAATAATGTTAATGATTATATAGAGATAGATGCCACAAATACTCGTGGCACTGATGTGAAACTTTCAGCAGAGGAGATTAAGGGCTATACCTTCCGTTGCTGGGTACGCGGAACGGAAGAAAATGGTGAGTTCGTTTCCTCTGATGCAGAGTTTACCTATAAGCTTATCACGAATACTTACCTTACAGCTGTTTACACAAAGGACACTTCCGCACCAACAGTTGAATTTTTCAACGGAAACCGCGAATATATCACAACCGCTGAGGTTGTTGATGGCGCAGTTACGACACCTGATGCTCCGGAACTCACCGGGGTTAAGTTCCTTAACTGGTACACCGCAAAGGATAAGCTCCTTTCGGAAACAGTTCTTGACAAGCCGGTCACCCGTGCGGTAGCAGTTTTCGAAGATACGGAAGACACCTTCACGGTTGACGGTGAAAAGAACCTTAAGTACGATGCAACGGTTACAAGAACCTCCGATACTCCCGTTGTCTGGTCCCGTGATGGTATCCCCGTAGGCTACGGAACAGAATATATCTATTATGTATGGAATAACGTCGGCGAGATTACAAGTGCTGCAGGTACGGCACAGCCGCTTGTAGTTCTTGATGAACACGTGAAGGACGGCGCATATATGATAGAATACGATGCAGGCGGAAAAACAATCCTTGAAGTAGGTATTCTCTTTGGCAACGGCGAGAATATGTCGGTAGACAGCTGTAAGTATAAGGCGACAAGCAAGAAAAACGCAAGCCACGGCCAGTTTATCGCAAAGCCTGCAAATGATGAATACGATAACGCACTCGGATATATGATTTATCTTGATGGCGGCGAATACAAAGTAGTATACAGTGATTAAAATTTTACAGGGATAATGTTCGCATTATCCCTGTGAAGGACTAAATTCATAGTGCTAAAGAAAACGGAGGTACTTTATGAAAAGAATATTATCTCTCATCCTTGCGGTTGCAATGCTTGTCGGAATGCTTCCGACGTTTGCACTTGCGGTAGATACGGATGAGCCTGCACCTATTGTGTTTGACTTTGCATGTACAGTTCTTTTAAATAAGTCAACCGGTGCATCCAATGGCAAGACTACCGTACGCGATGGAAATGTCAAGAACTTTGTTATTGACAGTAATTTATCAGCTCCCTGGACATATGTTGCGCAACCGGGCGTAAATACTACAGCATTCCAGGAAAACGGTTTGCTTTTCTATACTGCGAACAAGGAAGAAACGGTTAACTCCAATGCAGTGGTGTTCAGCATCAATATTCCGGCAGACGGAACATATTCTCCGTCAGTTGAAGGGCATAATATATACGCTTTCGGTGAGAAGACAGATGTATATCTCGTAAGTCAGGCCGTTGTCACGGAGAAAGGCTGGGATGTTACAAAAATTGCAGACATTTCTGCAGCAATAGGGGCATCCTCGATGGATGACCCGGCGGCTGATGTGATGCATATCGCATCTTACGAGGCATATCCCAATCCGACAGTTAAAGATGAACTTGCAGAGCGTGTAAATCTCCTTGCAGGCAATTACTATATGTTCGTAACTGTAAACGAAGGCTCTACTACGGCGGAACACGCAAGCAGAACCAATGGTATGATCAGAAAGCTCATGCTTACACCTGTTGTAGAGTCGTCTGACGAACCTACACCTTTTGCGTATGACTTTGCATGTACAGTTCTTTTGAATAAGTCAACCGGTGCTTCCAATGGCAAGACTACTGTACGCGACGGAAATGTCAAGAACTTCATCGTTGACAGTAATTTATCAGAATCCTGGACGTATGTTGCACAGCCAGGCGTAAACACTGCAGCATTCCAGGAAAACGGTCTCTATTTCTACACAGCCAATGTGGATGAACCGCTTAACAACAATGCAGTTGTATTTACCATTAATGTTCCGACAGCCGGAACATATGCTCCGTCAGTTAAGGGTCATAGAATATATGCTAACGGAGAGAAGACGGACATATATCTTGTAAGCAAGGCTGTTGTCGAAGAAGAGGGCTGGAATGTAACAACAGTCAGCGGCGTTCAGGCGGCAATTGCAGAGGCTTCTATGAGTAATCCGGAGGCTTCAGTAAAGCATATAGCTTCTTACGATACATATTACCAGACAATGGTCGAGGACAAACTTGCAAAGAGCGTGTCTCTCTCTGCCGGTGACTACTATATGTTCGTAATTGTAAACGAAGGCTCTACTCCGACAGAACACGCAAGCAGAACCTGTGGTATGGTCAGAAAGCTCATATTTACACCTTATATCAAGTTGCCGGAGCTTACAGCAATTGAAGCAGACTTTGGCGATGTACACGTAGGAAACAAGCTTTCTGCTGAAGTTAAATGGCTCGACGGTGATCAGGAAATTGCTGATGCAGATGGCGGCGTTGAGATTGAAATTATAGATGGTGAAAATGACGTCCTTGTAAAATCCGCTGACGGAGACATCTATGCTATCGCTGAAGGCGAGGCAGAGGTAAGGGTAAGCGGAACGCTTGACGATATAACAAAGTCTGTTAATGTTGAAATCTCCGTATTGCCTGCCGAGCAGTTCTCAGGCGTTAATCAGGACTATTATTTCTACAGTGGCGTGTATCAAGATTATTCGGACAGCGGCATCACGCTCGCAGGTATGAAAGGTACTCCTTTAACGGAAGCTCAGTTTAGTGCATATCCCATGCGCGATTACGGAACGGACCGTCCGTGGGGTATGGTCGCTGCAAGTCTTACAAGACCTAACTCGGCCGGCGGATACCTCGTTTCAACTACCGGTTGGACAGACCTTTCCGGTCGTGCGGGAGACTGGGTTGCATATAAGGTAAAGGTTCCGAAGTCCGGAAAATATAATGTTGATGTCAAAGCTCGCGAGTATGCAGGTGCAGGTCGTTTGGAAATCTATATGGTTCCATACACATCTGATATGACATTCTCACTTATAAAAGCAAGCATTGATTCATATTGTAAGCCAAAGAATCTCGTAGCAAATGCGGATTTCAACGGCTCAATCGGCGCTGTTGTATCCCGAGCTTTCGCAGGTCAGTTCGTTGCATCAAACGAGCTTGACTACAGTGCCGGCTATGCAGAGTATCTTATGATAGCTAAACAGTGCTACAGCGATATAGCGTGGGGCAATGAATATATTCTTCTTAACACTATCTCTCTTGTGGGCACCCAGAGAGAGGTTGAGTCAACAGCAACGCTTTCAGCGGATATAATCGGTGTTGGTGAAGCTGTAACCGTTAAATCTGTAACGGGTAAGCTTGACGGTGGCGGTTCGGTTGATTTTACCGGCGCAACGTTTATCTATCAGATTGCAGAAGAGGATAAGGATATTCTGGAATTTGATGCCGAGAGGGGCGAGATTATCGGTCTTTCCGAAGGCGTCGGAACTGTCATAGTATATGCCTTTCTCAATGGTACAATCACTCGTTGTGAGGCGGAAGTGACCGTTGATGATGATTATTCGGTCTATAAGACGTATCTTTACACAAATAATAAGGTTACGCTTGGCGAAGAGCTTCTCTTCACGACAGGATACGAGCTTAAAAACAGAAAGGTATTTGCCGGCGGAACAATCGAAAGTCTTGAGATTTTCAATGAGTCTGAAGACGGCATTGCAGAAATATCAAAAGATGGAAAGTCTATACGTGCAAAAAAAGCCGGAACCTTTGAAGTAAAGGCAAAAATCAAGGTTCGCGGACAAATCATTGAAAGTGTTCCGGAAAAGATAGTTGTTTACAGCGAGGAAGTTCCATCTCTTCCGTCATCTTCTGTTGAAATCAACTTTGTGAAGGGAAAATATCCGGGCGATAATTTTGATAATGTCAACGATATTACAGAATACACCGATTTCCGCCCGTGGATATTCCACGGTGCAACTAATCTGAATTCAAGCTATACTAATGTAGCGCTTCATACTGAACCTACAAAGTTTGGCACGATGTTTGTTTGGGCGACAGGTGCGAACCTCTTTAATTCATATGCTGCGTTTAAGGTTAAGTTTCCAAAAACAAGCACATATATTGCAGGAATCAATGTTCCGATACGCCGTACGAGAAGTGCGGCAATAGACCTTTACATTATGCCTGCAACAGAGGAGTTTGAATCGAATATTCTCAAATATGCAGTTCCGGAAAGCGAATACTATGTCGGAACACACGATTTCTATACACCGGATCCAACCGGAGCTAACGATGAAACAGATTACCGGGCGACCTTCGGTTCAAAGGAGGTTACGGAAGGAGAGCATCTTGTTGTCTACCGTTGCCGAGAAGGAAAGGGAAAAGCTGGAGGAGATTGCCTCTATGTATCTACACTTACATTTGAAGATCCGAACGTTTTTGGCAGTGTAGAAATCGTTCCGGAAGGCGAGGACAATGTTATAGCTCTTGGTGAAACAGTCGATACCTCGCTTAAGCTTAAAACTGTTAAGGATGCAGATATTGAATATGCCGATGGCGATATCACTGCGGTTGTATACGAATCTGAAAACTCAGACATTGCAACGGTTGATGAAAACGGTGCGATTACGGGTATCAACGAGGGCGAAACCAAAATAACCGCAACAGTTACATATGACGGCATAACGAAAAAGGCAGAATATACTGTTTTCGTTTCAGATAATTCAGGCATCGCTGAAAACGGAATTATGATCACCGCTTCGGATTCCATCAGCGTTTACGGAGAAACAAAGCTTGGCGTTAAGGCGCTGATGAACAGCGGAAATATACTCGATATTCCTGATGAGTATATTACATGGGAGATTGTTGAAGGTTCCGAATACGTTGAGCTTTCCGAAGGTGGAAACGTTTATGGGCTTGCTGTCGGAACGGCGGTATTTTCCGCAACTGTCAGCGCAGACTATAAGAATGGTGCAGCAGAAGGAATTGCAATTGAACCATTTACTCTCTCTGTTATCCTGGATGCTGCCATCGACCCGCAGATATACACTATGGAAGCCCGTGAGAATGCAAAGAAGAACACAGCTAAATATTCATGGGTTCGCGATGAAGTAAACGCAATAAAAGAAACCGCAGATGCACATGTCAAAAATCTTGATAAGCTGTATGAGCTTGTTATCCCCGAGGGTCTGCCGCGTTACTATCACGTTGGTCATAAATACGATCCTAACAAGTGGATATGCCGTTATTGTGAGGAAGATATCGCAAAAGATTATGGCAGTGCATTTGTTACAGATGCTATAAATGATCCGTGGAAGATTCAGTGCCCGGCTTGTAAGAGAAGATTCCCGTCGAATGATTTCGGATCCTTCTACAAGCTTGGCCTCGCAGATGATGGAACCTTCCTGATTGACAGAGCTCTTCAGAAGCATCACGAAAAGTTTGTTTGTGAAGATGTTATGGCAGGAAAGGCGTGTTCGCATATAGGTAAATTCCCGAGCTATCCGACCACAACACCGGGTACAACTGAATGGAAAGCTGAGCTTAAAGCATGGAACAATGCCCGTGAAAGCCGGGAATGGAAGGATCATTACGGATATAATGTAAAGGGCGGATATCTCACAAATGATTTACATTCCGAAATGGATAAAAAACTCGGCGTTACAGGCTGGGGTGTTGATGACGGATTCGGATATAAACAGCCCTATATTTCTCTTGAGAAAGCAAAAGAAATTGCAGGTGAGGGCGGAGATGTATTGAAAGTTCCGGGTTATGACCCGAGCTATTTCGATAACGGAAACGGGTATGCATGGTATGCAAACGAAAGCCCCGTACAGTATACTTATATCGGTTACTTCATCCACAACGGCTTGTGGTATGCGGGAAATCAGGAAATCAGAAGTGCAATCAACACTCTTGCAAAGGCTTTCGTATACACAGGTGAGCCGAAATACGGAAGAGCAGGCGCCATACTCCTTGACAGAGTTGCAGACTTCTTCCCGGGCTATGATTGGTTCCAGTGGCACACCTGGCGCGGCGACGATTATTACGGCACAATCGTTGACCCTGTCTGGTCTACATTTATGACGTATGACTTTGCGCTGGCATACGATGCGTTTAAGCCGATTTACAATGATCCTGCAGTGGTTGATTATCTCTCCGCAAGATCTCCGCAATACGAAAAAGATGAATACGGCAACTGGGTAAATGATGAAAACGGCGAACTCATTCCGGTTAACCTTAAAGACAGCCCCGGCGCAATTATGAAGAACGCTGAAGACAATCTCCTCATTGAGATATTCGAGCGCACAAAATATGCCGAAAACTGGGGTAACTATGGTATGCACCAGAAATGCGTAGCGGCTGCGGCAGTTGCTCTCAACAGATTGCCTGAATCGGGCGAAATGATTGATTGGATATTTACCAATGGCCCTGCAGCCGGTCAGACAAGCATAAACAACGGTAAGGTTCCGAGAACAACTCCAATAACCGGCGGTATGTTTATGGGAAGCCTCATCGGTAAGATCGACCGAGACGGAAGCGGTAATGAAAACTCGCCGGGCTATAACCGTGAATTGATTACACACTTTATGGGCGTTGCAGACCTTCTCCGCGACTTTGACCTTTATCCGCAGGGTAACCTTTATAATAACCCGAAGTTTACAAAGATGTTTACTGCTCAGATCAGATTGCTGCTTGGCGGTTATTATACATCACATACCGGTGACTTCGGTGCAATTGGCGGAACAGGACTTGCGATTATAGAGGAGGATATCCTCAACGCATACAAGAACTCAAAAGAGCCGCTGCTCGCTCAGGCGCTTTGGTTCATGAAGGAGACGCGCGGATATGAGCTCCGCGGAAACATACTCGACGAAGATCCGAATCAGATAACAAAGGACATCGAAGAGGTAATCAGGACACAGGGTAAACTTAGTCTCCCAAGTGAATTGCTTGCCGGCTATGGCTTTGCAGCGCTTCGCGCGGGCAAGGAATATGAATCCGCAAGCGAAACAACCTATAACAACACACATCGCGACTTTGCGATGTATTTCGGGAAAAATGATATGCACGGTCATAGTGATGCATTGAACCTCTTTGCAGATGCATTTGGTCTCAATATCGCTCCGGATATCGGATATCCGGAAGAGACCGGTATGCAGCCGAATCGCTACCAGTGGGTAAGAACAACTCTTTCTCATAACACGGTTGTTGTTGATGAGAAGGAGCAGGATTTAAGGCAGCAGGCACAGCAGCGTACTCAGACTCCGATACACTTCGATGATTCCGGTCGCGTCAAGCTTATGGATATAAGCGCCGATGTCTACTCGCAAACAGAGGAATACAGAAGATCAATAGTTATGGTTGATGTTGACGATGAAATTTCATATGGCGTTGACTTCTTCCACATCAAGGGCGGTAATGACCATCTCTACAGCTTCCACTCACAGTCAGATGAGCTTACGGTTGTTTCCGGTCTTGGCGATATGGAAGAGACACCGATGTATACGGATGAAGCAGGAAACCTTTATGGTACATATGCAGGTCCGAATGTAATGTACGGTCCGGATCCCGGTGGGGTTCTTACTGAGAGGTATCCACTCGGCTACACATGGCTCAGAAATGTCCGCACCTATAAATCCATCGATAAAGATTTCACTGTTGAATTCAACGTCAAAGACTGGAAGAAGGTTATGAAAAAGAGCCGTGATGTGAGACTTAGACTCACGATGCTCAATGATGAACCTGTTTTTGAGGTTTCCTTTGCAAAGGCATTACCTCCGAACACAAAGAGCAACAAGCATGCAGGAAACCTTGAATATATGCTTGTCAGAAATCGCGGAACAAACCTTGATACAGTATTTACAACTGTCTTTGAACCTTATGATGCAACGAATAAATATGTTGAATCAATTGAAAAGGTATCAATGGTTCGTAATGAAAATTCAAAACCGGGAGTTCTTGATGCATACAGCGCTGTAAAGGTAACTCTCAAAAACGGAAGAGTTGATTATGTAATCTATTCCACCAACAATGCAGTTGATTATGTAATAGACGATAAGATTGCATTCCGCGGCTTCGCCGGTGTTATGTCACTTGACGGTGAAGATAACGTCGTATACAGCTATCTCAATGACGGCGAGGTTCTGAAACTTGTCGGCTCAGGTGAAGAAGATTCGCTCGCTGCGTATACCGGAAAGATTCAGAGCTTTACAGAAGAACTCTCAATGAAAAATTATATCGTCTATAAGCCTGATGCAGGGCAGACGGTTGACACGGACGCTCTTGCAGGCAAATATGTTTTTGTCAATAACGACGGTGTTCGCAACGGTGCATACAGAATTGAAAGCGCATCTGTTGAGGGAGAAAACATAAAGCTTAATATCGGAGATGTCACATTAATCAGAGAATATGTCGATGCTAACAATCAAGCTCTTGGCTACAAGTATAATATCGAAAAGGGGAACACTCTCCGTATTCCGGTATCGACTATAGTTGACACTGCTCCGATAGTCGAGCAGCCTGCAAATATAACAACCTCCGTAGGAAGCGCGATAACAGTTCAGATAAATGCAGCGGTCGCAGAAGGCAGAGCGCTTGAAATTATCGGAACAAGCCTCCCGCGTGGCGCTTCGATTGACGAAGAAACAGGTGTTATTACCTGGAAACCGACATCATCGCAGACAGGAGATAACCATTTTGCTGTAACAGCAAGCGATGGAATATCGGAGACAACAGTTCACTTCACAGTAACTGTCTATGGCTCGACGACAGGTGCAGGTTCCTCCACAGGCGAAAGCACCGGAACAGGTAGCGGAGCAAGTTCCTCCACAGGGGCAGGAACCGGTTCTGCAGGCGGTTCTTCCGGTGGTGGTGCAGGCGGCGGAGGCTCAGCAGGCGGTTCTGGGTCAGGTGCAACTGCTCCGTCTGATGACAAGAAACCGACTGAAACACCCGATACAGGCAAAGAAGAAACAACAGGCAATGAAGGTGAAACCTCTTCAGCTCGTTTCATCGACCTTGGCGCTCACGCATGGGCAGCTGATTCTATCAATGCTCTTGCTTCGAGCGGTATAATCAAAGGAACAAGTGAGACAACATTCTCACCGGCTGCAAACATCACACGCGCAGAT
>JAFSIZ010000167.1 GCA_017439555.1 Oscillospiraceae bacterium
GCGGAGATATTTGCAGTTCCGTTCATACCTGCAAGTGAGGATACCGCCGATGCATAGTATATTCCCGGCATTCCTGTCATTGCGGTTCTTTCCGGCTTCATAATCTCGCCGATGATATAGTCATTGTCCTTATCGATCTCAACGCATCCCGGGACACAGCTTGCATCGAGGGAGATATATTGACCCGATGCCGTGCGCGGTCTAACATTGATTGTGATGTTGTAATTCTCGCCGAGCGAAAGCTCACCGTCAACCGTGACCTCAAGATCGTCAAAGCCGACCTCGCGGAGGCTGAAATCATCAAACCAGGCTGTTCCGCCATAGCCTGCCTTCATAATATCCGTCTGACTCGGGCGGAAGACGAAGACCGGTGTGAAATATTCAACATCCCTGCCTGTCAAAAACTCTGCCGAAACAGGAATGGTTACGGTCTGCCATTCCTGATACTTTTCCATCCAGTTCGGCTCAAGGACGATATTCATACCGCGGTTATATCCCGGTGTTGACGAACTTGCGTTCGGACCCGAATACGGATAAAGGTCGATATTCATCGCCATCGGAGAAGCGCCTGCCGGTGTCGTCCAGTTTTCAAGCTTCATCTTGAAGGTGAAGAGATAGAACTGGCCCGTCTTCGCCTTTACGCGCGGACCATCCGCAGCGCGGATGTATGCCGGTCCCGGAGGATTGTTGTATTTGCCGTTGGATGCATTGAAGCCATAGACATCGGATGCCGCAATTTCGGGATTTATAACAACGCCCATAGCGCGGTTATTTGCATCACCGTCTTTTTCGACAGTTCCGACAACCGAGCGGATCCACCACGGGGATGTCGGCTCTTCATCCTGACGTGCCATATCCCACGGCCATACGTCTGACTCAATGTCCGGGTTCTGTGCCTCACCGAGAAGCTCTTTGCCCATAGGAGCGACAACGATGGATACGCTCTTTTCGCGTGTGACATTGTCATAAGTTACCTTTGCGGTAATCGTTGCTTCGCCGCAGGAGACCGTATCAAGCTTTCCGCCCTCCGTTATAACCGCGACGTCGGGTTTGCTTGAAGTAATCTCGATATTGAGCTTTGATTCGTCAATTTCATCGAGCGGCATGCCTGCCTTGTCCGTGAGAACGATATTGATATCGCGAACGGACTTGAGTGCAATCGGGTCGCCCTCTTCGATTCCGCGGAGAGTCATCTCAACCTTGTCGAAATCGCCCGGTGCCGCGGCAATCTTCATTGCCTGACCATAGAAATAGTGCTTACCCTTATTGTTGTATGTTACGGGGTTGTCTGTTATAAAGTCAAACACAACATAATATTCACCGCGCTTCTCTGCATTGAACTTGCCGACCTTCATATAGCCGGAATCGCCCGAGCCCTTTGTTTCAAAGTGACCTACGGGGGTTCTTGCATCAAGCATTTCGCGCGTAATCTCCGTTACACCCTTTGCAGGGATGAGGTGAACATCCGCACCTGTACCGAAATCTGCAAGTGTTGCGCGGACAGCGAAGTTATAGATGCCCTTATTGGGAATGTTGACCTTGAGGACAAAGAACTGACGGCGGCTGTCGCTGTAGTAGCCCTTTGTCGCCGTTATATTGAAGCCTCCCGTTGTGAGAACAAAGCCCTGTGCATCATATGAGTCCATACCAGGCCAAGCATACTGCGCGCTCTTTGTCGCATCAATATCCGAAAGCTTTGAAATAAAGCTCATATGACGGAGGTTTCCGCTTGAATCAAGACCGAGGTTCTTATCCGCCTTGCCTGCTTCGAGCGCCGCAGCTCTTGCTTCCGCGCTCATAACTCTCGTGTCGAAGAAATATTCGAGAGAAACGCCTGCGTTGCCGAGGTCCTCCGCTTCGACTTCGATTTCAACGGAATCCGAAAGCGGAACGCCTGCAACTGTTGCGGAAGCTGTAATCGTAGTTTTACCGACAGCCTTTGCGGTGACGTTGCCCTTATTGTCAACCGTTGCGACATCCTTGTTTGAGGACTCAAAGGAAATATCAACGCCCTTGACGTCCGCGCCGCTTGCATCGCGAAGCGTTGCGTATACAGATGTCTCACCGCCGATTTCAACAACGTCGCTCTCAGCCGAGAGAGAAAGCGTTACGTCGCTCAAAAGAGTGAGCTTAACGTTCTTAATCCAATAATAAAGATGCTTATACGTTCCGCTTATCTCAACTGCATTTTCATTTGCTCCGTCCATAACGAAAAAGAGATAATATTCTCCGCTGTTAAGCGAAACGGGAGCAAACGTATCCGTCGTGTAGGAATTTGCATTCACACTCGTTGCGGTTGAATATGTGTCGGACGTACCGAGGCGGATGATATCGGAATTTCCTTCCTTTATCGCATTGAGAGCCGACGCAAGACCACCGGTCTTGTCGCTCACATTCCATCCGTACTTTGTATCTATAAGAGACTTCTCGGCAAGATATGTGCTGAACTTTGCGCCGCTCTGATATGCGAGGAACGCAACGGAGGGGATATACGTCGCCGCGCCGTTTACCTTTATTGTGAACGCCGCAACGTTCTCTCCGTCCTTGTAGTCTGTTCTTACCGGAACAGAAGCAACACCCGAACGGAGAGTTACACCGAGAGTGTTTCTCGCCATAAGATAGTCCCACTTACTCGGAGAAATCGTTGTGTTTATATCATCATAGGTATATGTGTCTTTTGCATTGTTGTTTTCCGACAGACCGAGAGTGTTCGTAACACCGTTAAGTGCCTGATAGCAGAAATAATAATGCTCATCGCGCGGTGCAGTTGATACGACTTCGATATCAACCGTTCCGCTGACAGGTGCACCGCCGACTGTTGCAGTGGCAGTAATTGTCACCTTACCCTCTGCGATTGCCTCTACCTTGCCGTTTGCATCAACTGTTGCAATGCTGTTATTGGAGCTTTCATATGAAACATCTGCAGAAACCGGATTTCCGAAGCCATCCTTAATGCTTGCGGAAACAGTCGTTTTCTCGCCGATTGCAATTTCCTTCTTAGCAGCAGTTACTGTAACTTCCGCATCGCCTGCCTGGCGGAAGGAGATGTTGCAGATTCTTGCATAGTAGGAATTGACCGTATCACTATATACCTTTGCATTTGCGTTTGCGCCGACAATTGCAAAAACGAGATAGTATGTTCCCGTCGAAAGCTCGATGGTATCGCCCGTTTTTGTTACGGTTGCGGAATAATCCTTATCAGCAATAGCCTGCGAAACATCGCCGTTATATGTATCTATTCCGTCGATAATCTTTGTTGAAACAGGATTTGTCTGTGCACTGTTTGCAATCACCTGATATACTGCACTCGTCTTATAGCTTGAGGACGAAGCATGCATATCCCAGCCCTTAGCGGTTGCATCTTCTGCGGAGATGAGATAAACGTTCATTATACCGCCGCTTTCCATCTGTGCGCAGGTAACGGTCGGCAAGAACGTTCCCGAAACGCCTTCGGGGACGTCAATCTTGATTGCCATACCGTTATTCTTCTCTGTTGCATAGCCGGACGTCGGTACGAAGCGCATACCGCCTGCATCAAGCGCCTGAGACGCCATTTTATAATAGCTTGCATACTGCCACTTGTTACCCTGCGTAATTGTGTCATACGTAACAAGAGAAAGCGCAGTCTTTCCTGTTGCACCGCCTGCCGTCTGGTTGAAGATATATTTAAGTTCAACCGTATCCGCCGCGCCTGCAGTTATTGCAAACGTCGGCAGAAGCGACATTACCATCGCAATCGCAAGGATTAACGATAACA